>JBOHFY010000486.1:0-5093 GCA_050699895.1 Pseudonocardiaceae bacterium | reverse complement strand
GCTGGGTGTCCCGCACCGCGTAGAGCACGACAGCCGCGAGGACGAGGATGGCGGCGATGATCTCGATGACGATGACTGTGCTCATGACGAGCTTTCGCACCCCTTCACTTCACCAGTAGTGACGCATCCGCTACGGAGCATCACCTACGATACGCCCGGTCAGCCTCGTGACTCGCAGTGGGTTCGATCACAGGTGCAGGCGCGCGAAGAGGAGCGCCTCGGTCAGGACGGCACGGCGCTCCGGGCGGGTACGGGCTCGACGGGTGCTCACCTCAAGGACCACGGTGCCGGTGAACCCGCGGTCCACCAGCGCCCGGCACACCTCGGCGCAGGGCTGGCTGCCCCGACCGGGCACCAGGTGCTCGTCGCGGGGGGCGCCGCTGCCGTCAGCCAGATGCAGGTGCGCCAAGGCCGACCCCATCCGCTCCGCCATCGCCACCGCGTCGACGCCCGCCGCGGCGGTATGCGAGAGGTCCAGCGTGTAGTGCGAGTACCCGACGTCGGTCGGGTCGGGTGAGGGCAGATAGCTGGAGACCACCAGCCGGCCACGGCGCATCGGGAACATGTTCTCCACCGCGATGGTCAGCCCGGAGGAGGCCTCCAGCGCGGCGCTCTGCTGGGCGAAGCCCGTGGCGTAGTCCCGCTGCCAGCGAAACGGGGGGTGTACCACCACAACGCCGACACCCAGCTCGGTGGCCATCCGCACAGTGCGGTCCAGCCGAACCACCGGATCCGCCCCCCACACCCGCTGGGTGATCAGCAAGCAAGGAGCGTGCAGGGCGAGCACCGGCATCCCGTAGCGAGTCGCCAACGCCGTGAGGGCGGCGGTGTCCTGGCTGACCGGATCGCCCCAGACCAGCACCTCGACGCCGTCGTAACCTAGCTCCGCGGCGAGTTCGAAGGCCACAGAGATCGATTCGGGCCACACCGAAGCGGTGGACAAGGCAACCCGGATCGAACCGGCCAGCTCACCGGCCACAGCCACCGGCTATCGGCCGACGAGCAGCAGCGCCGCTGGAGACACCGTGACGAACAGGCCGACGAGCACCGCGATCACCGTCGTCTGCAGGTCCTCGGCACGCCGAACTCGGCGCACTACCCAGACCAGCCCCGTGATCACAGCCAAAGCAACGACCAGGGCCACCACCGGGATCTGCTTCCAGAGCCACTCGCAGATCAGCCACAGCGCGGCACCGCCAACAATGCCGATCCCGACCTGGCTCACCATCACGGCCCACTCCCACCACGGTGAGCCAGACTCCTGCGCCTGGGCCTCATCAGCGGCGGGAGCGGGGTCCACCGGCACCGGTGCCGGCACCACCGCAGGCACCGGATCAAGCCGAGGTAACTGCTCGGTGACCGGGTCGTCGGCGCGCGTGGTCCAGCGCAGCGGTGCTCGCGCGGCGGCCAGCGGCGGGGTGACCAGTACTCGTCCCGGGACCACCGACGCTGGGCCTACCGCTGGGGCCCATCCTTGGCCGGCGCGACCGTTGAGATGGGGCTGGGTCACCTCGTTCTGGGTCACCTCGTTCTGGGTCACCTCATGCTGGGTCGCCGAGTAACTCTGGGGCGACTCGTTCCGGTCCGCGACCGGCTGCGCGGCGGCGTACGCCGCTGCGGCAGGTTCCTGAGCGGCCCGGCGGTGTCGCCGCCCAGGGGCCGGTGCCGCCTCGCCGTATCGGGCCAGCAGCTCAGCCACGGTGCACTGGGCCCGTTCCTCGGGCTCGCTACTGCGACTCATGATCTCTCAGCGTGCACCCCGGGTCGCTGTGCGTCTAGTCCGGCGAGGTGGGCGGCGCCCTGGCTGCGCCGTCCGGTCGATTCCATCCATCCAGTCCAACCAGTCTAGCCTCCGCAGAATCACGCCTTCCCGCAACGCCCACGGGCAAAGATCCATCTCCTCGACCTCCAGAGCGCGCATCGTGGCCTGGACCACCAAGGCTCCGGCGACGAGTTGGTGGGACCGGCTAGCGCTGACTCCCTCCAGCTCAGCCAGGTCCTCGGCGCTCATCCGGGAGATGAAGGCGAGCACCTGGCGCAGGCCAGCATCGGTGAGCGTACGCCGGACCCGAGGGCCCGCCGAGGATGGCGCGGCACCGCTGAGCCGGGCCAGCGACCGGATTGTCTTCGAGGTACCCACTACCCGGTCCGCGGCGCCAGCGCCGCGCACCTGTCGAGCCGGCTCCACGAGCTGCTCGACGATGTGCTCGCGCAGGGTCTCCAGCTCACGGCGGCGCGGCGGGTCGTGCGTCAACCAGGACCGGGTGAGCCGGCCGGCGCCCAGCGGCAGGGACACCGCCACGTCAGGTTCCTCGTCCACCCCACTGGCGATCTCCAGCGACCCGCCACCGATATCCACCATGAGCAGCCGGCCAGCCGACCAGCCACACCACCGGCGGACCGCGAGGAACGTGAGAATGGCCTCCTCCTCGCCGGACAGGACGTTGAGCTCGACCCCAGTCTCGGCCCGAACCCGCTTCAGCACCGCGACGGAGTTCGAGGCATCGCGCACCGCCGAGGTGGCGAAGGCCATCAGGTCCTCGCAGCCCATCGCGGCCGCCGACCCGACGGCCTGACGCACGGTGCGGATCACGTGGTCCGCGCCCGCACGGGTGATCTCCCCTCGGGAGTCCATCTGCTCGGCCAACCGCAGTATCGACTTCTCCGAGGTCTGGGGCAACGGGGGGCCGCCGTGGTGCGCGTCCACCACCAGCAGGTGGACGGTATTGGAGCCCACGTCGAGCACACCAAGCCGCACGAGAGGCCAGGCTACGCCGGACGCGAGCTCAGGCGTCGTACTTATAGCCGAGTCCGCGGACGGTGAGCAGGTGCCGGGGGGAAGAGGGATCCTGCTCAATCTTGGAGCGCAACCGCTTGACATGCACATCCAGGGTCTTGGTGTCGCCGACGTAGTCCGCTCCCCACACCCGGTCGATGAGCTGGCCGCGGGTGAGCACCCGGCCCACGTTGCGCAGGAGGTACTCCAGCAGGTCGAATTCCTTGAGGGGCAGCCCCACGTCCCGCCCGGCCACCGCGACGGTATGCCGCTCGACGTCCATCCGCACCGGCCCAGCCTCCAGCACGACCGGCCCGGGGACGAGGCTCGCGGCCGGGCCATCGGGGATCTCCCCGCCGCGGCGGAGCACCGCACGGATCCGGGCGATGAGCTCGCGGGCCGAATAGGGCTTGGTGACGTAGTCGTCGGCGCCAAGCTCCAACCCCACGACCTTGTCGATCTCGCTGTCCCGAGCGGTCACCATGATCACCGGGACGGCGGAGCGTGACCGCAGTTGTTTGCAGACGTCGGTGCCGCTCATCCCGGGAAGCATCAGGTCGAGCAAGACGATGTCAGCTCCGTTGCGGTCGAACTCCTCCAACGCCTCAGACCCGGTGGTGGCCACCGCCGGCGCGAAGCCCTCTTTGCGGAGCAAGAAGGCCAGCGGGTCAGCGAAGTCTTCCTCGTCCTCGACAATCAACACTCTGATCATGGCGACCCTCCCACGTACTCGGGTGTCGATACTGTGCACGACACGTGTTGCGGGCTGTCTGAATGCGCGGGAATCCGCAGGGTGAAGGTGGAGCCGGTGCCGGGCTTGCTCCAGAGCTGAACGTCACCACCGTGGTTGGCGGCGACGTGCTTCACGATCGCCAACCCCAACCCAGTGCCACCGGTGGATCGGCTGCGCGCCTGATCGATCCGGAAGAACCGCTCGAACACCCGCTCCTGGTGCTCGTGGGCGATGCCAAGGCCGCGGTCGGTGACGGCGATCTCCACGAAACCGCTCTTCAGCCGCCTGCTGATCGACACCGGGCTGCCCGGGGTCGAGTAGGACACCGCATTGTCGAGCAGGTTGGACAGCGCGGTGACCAGCAACGTCGCGTCACCGCTGAGCAACAGCCCACTGGGCGGGTCGACAGTGATCCGGATATTGGCCGATTCGGCGGCCAGCCGGCAACGACCCAGCGCCTGCTGCACCACCTTGTCGACTTCGACGGTGGCCAGCTCGGGGAGCTTCTCAGCACCCTGCAGCCGGGACAGCGCGATCAGCTCAGTAACCAGCATGCCCAACCGGTTGGCCTCATGGAGGATTTTGGTACCGAACCGGCGCACCTCGTGCGGGTCGTCGGCGGCGTCCAGTACCGCCTCGGCGAGCAGCGCCATCGCCCCGACCGGGGTCTTCAGCTCGTGGCTGACATTGGCCACGAAGTCCCGCCGGGTCGCTTCGAGCCGAACCGCATCCGATTCGTCGGACGCGTCGATCACGGTGAAGTCATCCCCTAGCGGCCGAACCTCCCCGAGCACGGCGGTGGGCCCGCGACCGGATCGCGAACCACGGTCCAGTGGTGAGAGATCAACATGGACTACCTCACCGGTGTCGCGCACCTGCTCGGCGGCCTTGCGTGCGCGCTCATCCGGACGCGAGTCGCGCACGAGGCCCAGCTTGAGGGCTGGCGGGTTGGCCAGCACCACCTCGCCCATCCGGTCGAGCAGCACCACGCCGTTGTGTGAGGAGAGCACCACCCGCTGAACCAGCTCGGCGACCGTCGCGCCGCCCCCGGACGGCGGCGCTATCGGTGTAGCGGCGCGACGGCTGATCAGGACCCCTACCGCCAGCCCGGCCAGCATCGTGCCGATCGCGGAAAACATGACGGCTGTGAGAGTCACGTGTCAATCGTAAACACCGGACCGGGTGTAACCCCTAGCCCTGGCGAACTCGGAGTGACCAGAACCACCCGCATTTGGGTGAATTTTCACCCCCGTTCACCGTGGGTTCATTCCTCATCGCCGTACCGGTATCCGGACCGGTGAACTACCGGCCTTGCTGAGCGACCACGGCGATGGCGTCGGCCGCCGCGTCAGGATCAAGATAGGTCCCGCCCGGAGTGACCGGCCGCAACCTGTCGTCGAAGTCGTACCGCAGCGGGATGCCCGTCGGGACATTGACGCCGACGATGGTCTGGTCGTCGATTCCATCCAGATTTTTGATCAACGCACGCAGCGAGTTGCCGTGCGCGGCGACCAACACGGTGCGCCCGGCCCGCAGGTCGGGCACGATCGACGATTCCCAGTACGGCAGCAATCGGGCCACCAC
>JBOHFY010000485.1:0-3710 GCA_050699895.1 Pseudonocardiaceae bacterium | reverse complement strand
GCCAGGCTGCGGGCGTACCAGGGCCGCCCCGGCTGGCATTTGTCGCTCTCGTAGCAGTGCGCCAGGTTCGTCGTGCGGTCGATCCACAGCAGCAGCCGGTACACGTGCTGCCACGCGCTGCCCGCAGTGAGCTCGCCGCTGCTGGCGACAACGGTGGTGAAGTACTCCCCCAGCAGCCGAGCGCGGTTCTCAGCACCGAATGCCCGCTCAATCACCTCGCTCGGGGTCTCCCCGACCGCGACCGCTGGTGATACGCCACCGTCCCCGGGCGGCGGGAGCTGCCCGCTCACCCGATGAGGCGACCGCCGCGCCGGAGGCGGGCGGCGAGCACGGCCTGCTGGAGAGCATCCGCGGCGGCAGCCGCCAGCAGCGGCGGCACGGCGTTGCCAGCCTGCCGATACCGGGAGTGCGCGGCGCCTCCGTCGATCCGGCCGGTCAGCGGCCCCTTGCGCGGGTCAGTGGTGAACACAAAACAGTCGGGGAAGCTCTGCAGCCGGGCGAACTCGCGCACGCTCAGGCACCGTGACGGACCGTAGTGGTAAGCCGAGTCGCCCTTGGTGTTCAGCGTCCAGGCCCAGATGTCGGGGTGCAGCCGCCGGTAGGCGTAGTAATGCGCGCGCCCGAGCTGGCCTGTGCCATTGTGCGGACCCCATTTCGCGCCGGTGAGGTAACGCGAGCGCAGCGCCTCGGGCAGGTCGCGATAATTCCCCCCGGCGGGGATCCTGGCCAGGCGAAGGGCCGTGTCAGCCTGCATCCGGGGGACGCTGACGTTGCTCAGCGGTGCCCGCAAGCCTGTGCGCATCAGCCGCTGGTACGCCGATGCCGCAGGCGGCAGATCCTCGCTGAACTTATCGGCCCGCCTGCCGCGGGCCAGGCCCTCGAGGTCGCTGATGGCCTGCTCGGAGGTGACCGCCACCAAGTCTTCAGGGTCGGCGAGCGCGACCGCGAGCCGCGCGGCGTCCGCGTCAGGGCGGGTCGCCAGCCCGTAAGCGGGCCGCTGGCCCCCGAACCGGGTCAACTGCAACAGGCTTGTCGCGCCGCTGCCGGCCAGGCTGGGCAGCACCACCTCCAGGTCCCGGCGCACCCCGAGGAACAGCAGCCGCTTGCGGGTCTGGGGAACACCGAAGTCCGCAGCGTCGCACAGCTGTGCCTGGACCTCGTACTCCCCGTCCAGCGCCAGGTCAGCGAGGACCTGCTCCTGCACACCCATCTGTGCCATGCCCGGCACATTCTCCATGAGGAACGCGGCCGGGCGGGCTGCGGCGACAGTGCGCACGAACTCCCGGTACAGCGAGTTGCGCGGGTCGTCGATCAGCCGGGCGTGGTTGCGCACTTGGGAAAATGCCTGGCAGGGCGGCCCGCCCACGACCACATCCGCATCGGCGGCAACATCGCTGACCTGCTCGCGCAGCGCCGGGTCGCGGATATCCCCGCACAGCGCGGCGGCGAGGGGGAAGTTGTGGGCGAAGGTGGCGCACGCATCGGGGTCGCTGTCGGTCCCCGCGATCACCTGCAGCCCAGCCTGGCGCAGGCCCTCTGACAGACCCCCGGCCCCGCAGAACAGGTCAATCGCCCGCAGCGGACCAGCGCCCTCACCCGCAGCCTCGGCTGACAGCGGCGGTTCCAGCTGCTCCGCCAGCGTCGGCGCCGCCGCCATCTCCCACCCCCGCCTGTTGCCTGTGCCCGACCCTCGACCCGGACATCATCGGGTCCGGACCCTGGCGGCCGGGGGAGGCGCGCCGGACGGTAAGTGCCATCTGACTCAGAGTGCGCCCGGCATTGAGCACCATTACCAGCAGGACGACGACGGGCGGCACACGGCGTGGATGGCGCACCCGGACGGATCCTGGGCCAGGGCCACCAGCGCGGGCGGCGACGCGCCGAGGGTGCACCAGAGCGGCCCTCGCCGACTGTGGGACATCCTGGACGATATCCGCCACCGCTGGCTGCGGGAGGGCTCACCACCCACCTATGGAGCCATCACCCCCGACAGCGCACGCGGGCGCTGGCGGGCGGTTAGTCGGTGGGAGTGAGGGTGTGCAGGAAGGCTCGCCAGGTGGTGGGGGGCAGCGCTAACGCGGGGCCCTCGGGGTTCTTGGAGTCGCGCACCAGCACCCGGTCCGGCGCGGGCGCGACCTGCACGCAGTCACCGTTGGGGGCGCAGTAGCTGCTGGTGCGCCAGCCGACCTCGACGCAGCCGCCGTTGGGGGCGCTGTAGCTGCTTTTCCGCCAGGCGATCCCGTCCGGCTCAGGGGTGATCATCCTAGTCCTCTCGACCCGCGTAGAGCTCGGTTGCCAGGGTGGCAATTAACTCCGCTGATTCTCCCTCGCTCAGCGCGGTCTGGGCCAGCAACCCCAGGATGCGCCGGTAGGCGGCGACCTGCTCGCGCTTCTCCAGGAACACGCTGGCGGTCTCGCTCTCCAGGTAGATCACCGGCCGGAACTCGGCGAACTCCATGATCCTGAACGATCCCGCCACCGCGGCGTGCCCGCCGAGCGCGGCCGGCACCACCCGCAGGGTGAGGTACGGGCGCGTCGCCTTGCGCAGCAGGTGCTGCAGCTGCTCGAACATCACCGCTGGCCCGCCCACCGGCAACCGCAGCACGAACTCGTGGATGTAGAAAGTGAACCGGGCGATGCGCTCCCGGCCGAACAGGCTCTGGCGGCCCAGCCGGGCGGCCACCCGGTCCTCGACCTCGCCCGCCGGAATCGTGCCCGCCTGCTGGATCGACGCGCGGGCGTAGTCGGTGGTCTGCAACAGGCCGGGCATCAGCGTCGGCTGGAAGTCGTCGATCGCCACTGCCTTGTCCTCGTGGTCGATCAGGGTGCGCAGCTGCTGGGGCAGCCGCGTGCCGTGCTGCTGCAGCCAACCCGGGGTGTTCTGATCCCGGCAGATCCCGAGCAACCGCTCCCGCTCGGCACCAGTCACCTGGACGATCGCCAGGAACGCCGAGACGTCCACCTCGGTGCCACCGCGCTTGCCCGACAGCAACCGCGACACCCGGCTCTGGGACCAGCCCAGCTTCGCGGCAGCGTCCTTCTGCTTCAGCTTGGCGTCCTTCATCGCCCGGAGCAGGCCCTCGCCCAGCTCCCGGCTGCGAATCGTCGGCTCGTGATCGCGCATGGTGCGCACCTTACGACCCACCCCGGGCGACAATCCAGCAACTTGGCCGGGCGCGTGTTGTATGTCCCTGGGCCATTCGGGTTAGCTGAGCACCGGCGGGGCAGCGGGCCCCACAGTACCCAGACCCGGGGAGGTCATCCGATGAGCACGCTCTCACCAGTGGTCGCCGACGCCGTCGGCCTGCTGCACATGAACCTGTACCGCCACCTGGACGAGGCGGAGTTCCTGGCCCGCAAGTTCCAGGACTGGACCGAGGAGGACGCCGACACCGCGCGCGAGCTGATCCCCGACCTGGTGGTCGTCATCCGTGGGCTGCTGTACGACCACCAGGTCCGGCGGGACACCGACACCTGCCGGACCTGCGCGTCAGCGTGGCCGTGCCCCGTGGTGACCCTCATCCACAGCCTCATCAAGGACCCGCAACGCGGATTCATCGCGCTCGTCACCCGGGCGGACGACGCGGGATGACCCGACATGGAGACATATCGGGGTTATCGGGCCCGGTTTACCGGTGTAGGAGTCCCCGTCAGCCCGGAAAGGGTTGATCACGGTTTGTGTGCGTTCCACGACACATACTGTCGTGGAA
>JBOHFY010000484.1:0-17461 GCA_050699895.1 Pseudonocardiaceae bacterium | reverse complement strand
CGGGCAGCGCGGTGGCCAAGGTCTGCCTGGACGCGGTGATCCAGGGCGGCGTGCCGGAGGAGTCCCGCGCCTCAGCGTTCGGCCGGTCGGAAACCGTGCTCCAGACGGCCTGGGTGATGGGCGGCGCGCTGGGCGTGCTGCTGCCACCCATCTACTGGATCGGCTTCGCCTCAGTCTCAGCACTGCTGACCCTAGGCCTAACCCAGACCGTGTTGACCCGCCGCGGCTCCTCCCTGATCCCCGCCTTCAGCACGCCCGCACCCAACGTGACCAGCCACCCCGATATGAAGCCATATCGGGGTGCGAGGTAGGTCAGGGGTCTAGTTCGTGGGCTACGGCGCGGACTAGCTCGCCGATGCGCTTGGTGGTGCGACGGTCGGGGTAGCGACCTTTGCGCAGGTCGGGCTGGACCCGCGACTCCAACAACCTGATCATGTCGTCGATCACGCCGTGGAGCTCCTCAGCCGGCCGGCGCCGGGCCTCCGCCACCGACGGCGGCGCCTCCAGCAGTCGCACCGACAGCGCCTGCGGGCCGCGCCGCCCGTCCGCCACCCCGAACTCCACCCGCTGGCCGGTCTTGAGATCGGTCACCCCGGTAGGGAGCGCGTTGGCCCGTACGTAGACGTCGGCACCGTCGTCCTGCGTCACGAAACCGAAGCCCTTGCCCGCGTCATACCACTTGACCTTGCCGGTCGGCACTGACCTCACCGTTCCCTCGTGGAGTACCGCCTGCCTGCTGGAAGTGCGCGACCAGCACGACGAACGCGCCCCGAACGCACCCGGGACGCGTGCGCACCAGCTTACGACTTCCGAACGCTTTTCGGACGCACCCGCACCGCGTGGATGTGGCGCGTCAGGCGAACGAGTCAGGGACCGCCTCCACGAGGCTGATCGCGTCAGAGCTCGGCACGATGCGAGTCAGTCGAAACCCGGCCCGGCCACACAACGCGCGGTGCTCCGCCTCGGTGCGCTGACGACCACCAGTGGTCAGCACCAGCATCTCCACATCCATCAGTTTTCCCATCGATGGCACCGCACCCTCCGGTAACACGATCTCAGCAAGAAGCAGGCGGGCGGTGTCGGCCATCGCGGCCCGACACGCACTCAGGATCTCCACCGAGTCGTCGTCGTCCCAGTCGTGGATGATGTTGCTCAACAGGTAAGCATCGCCACCTTCCGGTACGGAGTCGAAGAAGTTCCCACTCACCACCCTGCACCGATCGATGACCTCGGACAGTTCGTCGCCGGCACCGGCCACGACCGCCGGCATGTCGAACAACACGCCTTGAAGGTGCGGGTTAGCGGACAGGATCGCGGCGAGCAGGCCACCCCGCCCACCGCCGACATCCACTATCGTGCGAAACCGGCTGAAATCGTACGCTGTGACGATGCTGGCAGTCGCAGCCGTGGAGACGGAGGTCATAGCGGCATCAAAGACCGCCGCATCCTCGGGATGCTCCGCCAGATAGCCGAAAAACTTAGTGCCGTGAAACCGGTCGAACGCCGATTCCCCGGTCTGGACCGTCTCGTACAGATCGGTCCACGGGGAAAGGTGGAACGGCATCCCGACCATCGTCGCCCACTCCCGCAGCGAGCCGGGGACCTCACTGCGCAACACCTCACCGAGCGGGGTCAGGACAAAGTGCCGGTCCTCCAGCTCGGCGACGACTCCCACGTCGCCCAGCAATCGCAGCACCCGGTACAACGCCGAGCCGTGCGCGCCTACCCGCCGCGCGATCTCCTCTACCGGCGCAGCGCCCTCAGCTAGCACGTCCGCGACTCCGACCCGAGCGAACACGCTGATCGCCTGCGAGACGTGAGCTCCCGAACACAGCTGAAGCATCGTGGCGGCGGGTGATAACTCCGCTGGTACGGCGGCCGTGACCAGCGTCTCCTTAACTGCCATCGTGATCTCCCCCATAGGTTGGCTACGATCTCACGGTAGCGGCGAAGCCGGCCACCGGGAAGTGTCAACCACCGACCTCGTGCCTCGGGACTGAACCAGGACCGCCACAGGTTAACTGAGTGTTTACGGCAGACTACTGAGCATGATGATGCTCGGGGGCCGTCGTCTGTGGTTGTGGATGGGGTTATTGCTGGTCGTTGCCGCGGCGGTCGGGGGTGTGGCCTTCGTCATCGTTGACTTCCGCACTCGGGGTTCGGCCGAGGCGTTGGTGTCGACGCTGATCGCTGTGGCGACCGCCACGGTCGGGGCGGCTGGGTGGTTGTGGAGACGGGCGGGGCTCACGAGGGCTTCGTGGTTGCCGTTGGAGCGGGCGGTTGATGAGCTGGCCGAGCAGTTGCGCCGGCAGTGGGAGCGGGCGGCCGCCGAGCGGGGCCTGACCTATCCTGAGCCGATTGGCGTGCGGTGGCGGTGGTCATCCCAGCAAGTGACTGGTCCGAGAGCTGACGCGGTGGGGGGGCGGTTCGCGCCGTTGCCCGGGATGGCCGTGGTCACCGTGGAGGATCTGCGGTCTGGCGTGTTGCGGGATTTGCTCGGCGTGTACGGGGGTTTGGGTTCTGGGCGGTTGGTTGTGCTGGGTGAGCCGGGCGCGGGCAAGAGTGGCGCGGGGATTCGGTTGTTGCTTGATGCGCTGGCTCATCGGGCCACGGTGCTGGCCAGGGATCGGGTGCCGGTGCCGGTGCTGGTCACCCCGCGGGGCTGGGATCCGGCCGTGGAGCCTTTCGCCGAGTGGCTGGCCGGTCGGCTGGAGCGGGATTACGCCCTGCTGCGGGCTCCGGAGTACGGCGCTGATGCTTCGGCGCGCCTCATTGAGGGCGGTCATCTGGCGGTGATCCTGGATGGGTTGGATGAGCTGCCCGAAGCGCTGCGCCCGGTGGCGCTGCGCGCGCTGGATGAACAGGTCACTTTCCGGCTGGTGGTGCTCACCCGCACCAAGGAGCTGGTGGTCACGGTCAGCGGCAGCGCTCACCTGCGGGGAGCGGCGGCGCTGGAGCTGCTGCCGATCGACGTCCCGCAGGCGGCGCGGTACCTGGCCAGCGCTCAGATCGACCCGCCGCCCGCTCCGTGGCGGCACGTGATTGATCATCTGCGGGAGCATCCTGAGGGTGTGGTGGCCCAGGCGCTGACCACTCCGCTGATGCTGACCCTGCTCCGCGACACCTACGGCCCCGGGCAGGAGGTTGATGAGCTCATCGACGGTCGCCGGTTCCTTACCCGGGAGGCTGTCGAAGATCATCTCCTGGACCGGGTGCTGACCGCCGCGTACGCCCGGCACCCGGGCCGACCGGTCCCGCCGTACACCGTGGAGCAGGCACGACGATGGTTGGGGCAGCTGGCCCGCCGGATGAACGAGGCAGGGACCCGCGACCTGGCCTGGTGGCGAATCCCGCGCTGGGTACCGGCCTGGCCTCGTGTTTTCGTCACAGTAATCGCCATCAGTGTTATCTCAGCGTTCCTCATCGGGCCCCTAGCCGGGCTTGCAACCCACATGCATCTTCTCTCTGAGTTCCCGGGCGGACCCCTGACCGCACTCGCGGCCACCTTCAACGAAATACTCGTATATGCATTCATGTTTGGGCTCGGGTTGCTCCTCATGTCCCCACCCGGTGGAGGGCCTCCGCAACAGTGGGGTCGGCTGCGGTGGAGCAGGACCGACATCCTCATGATCCCCCTCCTTGGGCTCGGGGTCGGGCTCGCATTCGGGTTAGAGCGCGGGTTCCTGCTCGGCCTCAAGACCGGGCTCGCGGCGGGGCTGGTGTCTAGTTTCGTGATCGGGCTTGGGTTCGTCCTCGGTGGAGGACCGCCGCAACAGCTGGGTTGGCTGCGATGGAGCAGGACTGATACCCGCACGAATCTCCGTACCGGGCTCGTGGTAGGGCTCGTGACCGGGCTCGGGTACGGGCTCCTGTACGGGTTCCTGTTCGGACTCACATACGCGCTCATACCCGGATTCATCGTCGGAATCGGATACCTGCTGGTGATCGTCGTCGGTGGGCGACGGTCCCACGAGCGGGGTCGGCTCCGGTGGAACAGGACTGATACCCCAACAACTCTCCTCATCGGGCTCGTCATCGCAATCGCGAGCCAGCCCAGCTACGGGATCACCTACATTCTCATCGTCATACTCGGCGGACGAGTTCCGCTGCAGCGGACTCGGCTGCGGTGGAGCAGAATTGACACCCCGACAACGCTCCTCACCGGGCTCCTGTCCGTGCTAGTGCTCGGGCTCGCACTCGCGCTTACAAGCGGGCTTACAAGCGGGCTTAAGCCCGTGTACGGGGTCGTCCTCGGACTCGTGTTCGGGCTGATGGTCGGGCTCCTGGGGCTGAGACAGCCATCAACGGAGGCCACTAGTCCGCTCAATCCCCGGTCATTGTGGCGCCGGGAGCGCCAGTCCGGGCTCGCGGTCGGGCTCGCGGTCGGGCTCGTCCTCGGGGTCGTCCTCGGGGTCGTGGACGAGCTCGCGTTCGGGCTTGCGGCTGGACTCGTGTACGGGATCACCGACGGGCTCGCGATCGGGCTCGGTTCCGGGTTGGTGTCATCCGCCACCTGGACGGCCGCGCTAGCCGGCGCACAGCTGTGGCGTCAGGGCGAGGCCCCGTTACGGCTGCTGCGGTTTCTCGAGGATGCCCGGGCGCGTCAGATCCTGCGGACAGTCGGCCCGGCGTATCAGTTCCGGCACGCTCGGCTCCAAGACCGCCTCGCCGAAAATCATCCATCACCGTCCCCGTAGCCGCACTAGAATCGAAGCGGTCCGCTCCCGGCGGGCTTCACGCCGCCGCGCAGTGTCTCGTGCAGCTGCGCGTAGGTGGCGTGGTACACGCTCGGGGTGGAACCGGGTGCGGTCCTGCTGGAGGGCAAGACCGCCGACCTGTTCCTCGAGAAGGAAGAGGAGATCGCCGCCTACCAGGACACCGCGAGTACACTCCAACGGTCGGCCCTCGGGGCCGGTGACTCGATCGCCCTGATCGAGCAGATGCTCAGGGAGATGGCATGACCCCGGCACGGGCGTGGTGGGCCCCTCCCCGGCCGAAGGAGCACGGCATGGGCCTGATGATCACCGTGACCCGCCGCCAGTGGGCCATGGCCCTCGATCACCTCACCACAACCGGATGACGGTGCGCTCGTGCTTCGAGAGCCTGGCCGGTGCCTTCGAGGAGCACGCGGCGCGGGACAGTGGGATCCGCGAGCTGGCCGACTACCACCGTGGCCGTATTGAGTCGGTGTTCGACAGTCAGCCGGACCTGCCGCTGCATCAGGACACGGTGGCCGGGTTCCTGCAAGGCTTCATGATCACCGTCATATATCACGTGTCAGCGGACAGCCTGGAGCAGGATGCGGTGTTCCCGGCGCTCGGTGGCGCGTTGCTGCTCGGCCAGGACCTGCCCATCGACACCAGCCCGGCCATGCTCGCCGCCGGGCGCGGCTTCATCGAGCGGGCTGCGGTGGTGCTGGCGGAATCCGAGCCCACGGACGTCGCTTATCAACGGGTGCGGGAGGCGTTTGACCTGGCCCCCGATGTGCCGATGAGCTGCGCCTCGCTCGGCGGGTTCTGCCTCGGAGTGCTCTACGCCACCCCCTACGTGGCCGGCCCCGCCGAGAATCAGGCGGCGTTGATGAGCGCGGCCTGCCAGCACGGCCGCGAGCTGCTGGCGCGACTGTAGAGCTTGATCGGTTAGCCTGTGACCGCTCCGTCCTCGCCGCGCGACCAGTTCATCACGATCTATGGCCGGATGCCGGTGCTCGAAGCGCTCCAGAAGCGGGATCTTAACGTCGCGAAGGTGATTGTCGCCGACAACGCCCACGGGCGCGCCGTCGATCAGATCGTTGCCGAGGCGCGCCGGAGGGACGTCGAGGTGCAGTACACCTCCCCCGCCCGGATCAAGCGGCTGGCTGGTAACGGCAAGCAGGACCAGGGCGTCGTCGCCGACATCGCCGCGCCCCGCATGGCCCGGCTGAACGACTATCTCGCCCAGCGCGGTGACCGGCGCACGACGCTGTTCCTCCTGGATGGCGTGACGAACCCCAGCAACGTCGGCATGATCTTGCGCAGCGCCACCGCAGCCGGCATCGACGGCGTCATTCTTCCCCGGCTGGGCAGCCCCCACGTCGGCCCGCTCGTGATCAAGGCATCGGCCGGGGTGGCATTCGAGGCCTCCATCTTGAATTCACCCAGCGCGGCGGACGCCGCGTCGGTGTTGCGCAAGCGAGGATTCACCGTCTACGGGTTGACGGCGACCGCGAAACGGTCGATCTTCCAGACAGATCTGGCGCCGCGCTCGGCCCTCGTACTCGGCGGTGAAACCTATGGATCGACGATCTCTCCCGACGCGCGGCTGCGGATACCCATGCGCAACCAGGTCGAGTCCCTGAACGTCGCCGTGGCCGCCTCCATCGTCGCCTTCGAACTCAGCCGCCGCCGCGGCTGACAGCGTCACTGGCACGGCGGCTGGTAGGGCAGGTCCCTCGACACGTATTGCGCCCACTTCTCCGGAGTGAGGGTGTTCGCGGTGGTGGCGCAGATCCGCTGGATCGCTCGGTCGACGTCCATCTCCCACAGCCACACGGTGTGATCGGCGCTGCCGCTGGCCAGGGTGCGTCCGTCGGGGCTGAACGCCACCGTCTGGACGAAGTCGCTGTGGCCGGTCAGGGGTTGGCCCAGCGGCGTGGGGTGAGCCGGATCGGCGAGATTCCACAACCGCACGGTCTGATCACGACTGCCGCTGGCCAGGGTGTGCCCGTCAGGGCTGAACGCCACCTGGAGGACCGAGTCGGTGTGACCGGTCATCGGTCGGCCCAGCGGGGTGGGATGGGCCGGATCAATCACATTCCACAACCGCACGGCCCGGTCATGACTGCCGGTGGCCAGGATATGACCGTCCGGGCTGAACGCCACCGCGCTCACCTCCTGGGTGTGACCGGCCAAAGGTGGACCCAGGAGCGTGGGGTGAGCCGGATCGGTCACATTCCACAACCGCACCGTCCCGTCGGCACTGGCAGAGGCCAAGGTGTGCCCATCAAGGCTGAACGCCACCGCGAAGACCAGGTTGGTATGACCGGCCAAGGGCTGGCCCAGGGGCGTGGGGTGAGCCCGGTCAGTGACATCCCACAGCCGCACAGTGTTGTCGTTGCCACCACTGGCCAGCGTGTGGCCATCAGGGCTGAACACCACCGCGTTCACCCAGTCGGTGTGGCCAGCCATGCGCGCAGCGGGAATGCGCCACAGCCGAACGGTGCTGTCGCTGCCGCCGGTAGCCAGGGTGTGCCCGTCGGGGCTGAACACCACCGCGCTGACGTAGCTGGTGTGACCGGCCAGGGGTGCGCCCAGGAGCACGGGGTGGGCCGGGTCGGTCACATCCCACAGCCGCACCTTGTGATCGTCGCTGGCGGCGGCCAGGGTTCGGCCATCCGGGCTGAACACCACCGCGTTGACCCAGTTAGTGTGGTCGACCAGGGGTTGGCCCAGGGGCGTGGGGTGGGCCGGATCGGTCACATTCCACAACCGGACCGTCCGGTCGGTGCCGCCGGTGGCCAGGGTGGGCCCGTCGGGGCTGAACGCCACCGCCTTGACGCGCTCGGTGTGACCGGTCAGGGGTGCGCCCAGCGGTGCCGTGTGGGCCGGGTCGGCCACATTCCACAACCGCACAGTCTGGTCATCGCCGCCGCTGGCCAAGGTGCGCCCATCAAGGCTGAACACCACCGCGCGGACGTGATCGGTGTGACCGGTCAGCGGGGTGGACAAGGTGGCGTCCGCATCGGCGACGAGGGCCGTGTAGAGATCTTGCGTTTTCGGGCGGATGCGGTAGGCGGTGAGGTCGAGTTGCGCCGCGAGGGACACATCAGTGCTGCGCAGCCGATCAGCTTGCGCGGTGATCTGGTTGAAGATCGCGTCGTCGCGTTCTCGGTGCGCGGTGCCGGTTTGTTGGAAGGCAACGGCTGCGGCCACGAGCGCCGCGATCAACAGCACCGCCAGGGCGGTAACGCCACCCCGAGCCAACCGCATGGTGCGGCGGTGCTGGCGGATGTGCTCACCCACCAGCTCGTCCCTGGGAACCTCGCGCACGGCCGCGGCGATGTCAGCCACGCACTCCCGCAACCGGGGATTGGACTGGTCCACTTGATCCGTCTCGTGCAACCAGCGCAGGTCCACCCAGCGAGGCTCCTCCACGAAGGCACCACGCAGCGCGGGGGGCAGGGCCGCCGCCGTCCCGTTACCCCACCCGGCCTCGTCGGCCCAGGCGAACTCGCCCTCGGTGAGCACCACCAGCAACCGTTGCGGCGGCTTGTTCGCCAGCCACCAGCCGACCTCGCGGTTAACCCACTCCGACTGCGCCGCGACCGGCGAGGCCATCAGCACCAGCCACTCCGAGGCGGCTAACGCCTCCGTTATAGACGTCCACAAGCCTGGATTAGCGGCCAGATTTGTGGCGTCCCGGAAGACCCGCAGAGCCCGCGGTCGATACCAGGGTCTCGCGAACCGCTCCAACCCGGTCTGCAACGCCGGTGCGAGCGAACCGTCCAGAGCGTGGCTGTAAGAAATGAACGCGTCATACCCCGAAGCCGCACCACGAACACCATCCCGATCGCGGGAGTCCCGGCGGGCTTGGTTGACGCGGGCCTGCCCAGAAGCGTGCGCTTCCTGGCGAACAGCTTCTCCCGCAGGCGTCAGCTGTTCCTCGGAGGCTCCCACCGATCACTCCCCCGTGGTGATGTGCAAGTCACGGCCCGCCTGATTCACCCGGCTGCTGCCGAACGCCGTGGCCTGCATGGTGATCGTGGCGCCCCGCTGGGGATCGGCGTCAGCCAGCGCCGAACCCAACTCCGCCACCACCAGCCGCAGCTCATCCGCCAACTGGGGGTCAGCGGCCAGCAGGCGCCGCAGCCGACCCTGCCACTCGCCCACCAAAGCCTGCTCCACCTGCTCATCCCCCGTTGCCCGAGCGGCGAGCACCTCAGTACGGCCCTCCGCCAACTCGGCCTGCACCGTCTCAGCCCGCTCCGGATGCACCCGCCGCCACAACCCACCGACCGCGCTCGTGGCCCGCTCCCACGCCGCCGTCGCCAGCAGCTGCACCACCGTGGTCGCCGCCGTTGATGTCAATGCCGCCAGTTCCGGATCCACATCTCCCCCTGCAACTCTACGTACGGGTGACATTACCCCGCGTACGCGGACCTTGGACCGTCAATTGCGGTAGACGACGCCGCGATGCGTGATCCGGATTACCCGGACGATCAGCTCATCGTCATGAATCTCGTAGACCACGCGGTAGTCTCCGATGCGGATACGCCACAGGTCATCGGCGTCGACCAGGCGCGTCACACCCGGCGGCCGGGGGTCATTGGCCAGAGCCTCAATGTGGCGCAGGACTCGGGCCCGGACCGGTGGGTCCAACTTGGCCAGCTCCTTCTCAGCGGAGCGCCGGAACCGAACGCGGTAGCGCAAGCTCACCGCTCGTCCGGATACGCAGCCAGCTCATCGGCGTATCCGGCCAACACCTCCTCTAGCGGGATGTCCGGTCCAGGGTCAGCCCGCGCCGCGCGGGCGGCCCGAATGTCCTCAGCGTTTTCTAGCGCCTCAATGGCGGCGGCCCCGGCTGCGGCCACGTCAGCAGGGACGATCGCGGCGACCGGCTCACCGTTATGGGTCAGGTACACCACACGGCCCTCGACAGCAGCGTCTACCACCTCCGCAGGAGCAGCGGAGTGCGGTGGAAGCTCGAATGCGCGCGCTGCTGTCACGGCCTCAGGATACGGCGCGTGACGGCAATACGGCGAACCCTGGCGGGGCTGGACGGGGCTGAAGCCGGTGGGCCCGGCGGTAGAGTTCCACCGACCAGTGTTGCGCAAGCTCGTGAAGGTGCATCACCACCGACATGACCCGCGCGCCGTCGCCCCGGCCGGCGGGCCCCCGTCCAGAGTGGCGAGCGCACTCAGGGAGCTGTCAATTCCGTTGTCCGCTGGTGGGGGGTCACGGTGACGACCCAGTTGTCGAAGCCGGGTTCACCGTGGTGTTGCCACCAGCGGTAGGCCGCTTCGATCTCGTTCCACAAGCGCCGGGGCCCGTGCTGACGTACCAGGTAGGGGCCGGGATGGCGATCCGTAGTAGGCGGTCGCCCACGAGCCCGACGTCACGTCGCTGAACCACAGCACATGCCGCTTCCGGCCTTGGCCGGGCGGGGTGTGCCACCACCGGCACGCCGGCACCCGGGAGCCAACCGCCCAGCGCACGTGTTCCCCATTGACCGCCAGCCAGGGCTTGAGGTCGGTGCGCACGGGGATCACGAGCCGCCCGCCCGCGCGGGTCTGGGCCACCCACTGGTACGGGATCTGGCCCAGCAGCACCGAGCAGGTAGCGATCACCCGGTCATACGGGGCACCAGCCGGGCAGCCCGCGCAGCCATCCGCGGTGATAACGGTCGGCGCGAACCCGGCCCGGGCCAAGGCACCTCTGGCCTGCTCGGCTACCTGAGGGTCCACTTCGATGCTGACGACCTGCCCGGCACCGAGCCGGTGGGCCAGGAGTGCGGCGTTGTAGCCGGTTCCGGTGCCGATCTCCAGCACCCGGTGCCCGTGGTGCACGTCGAGGGCGTTGAGCATGCGCAGCATCAGAGCCGGTTCGCTCGACGAGCTGGAACTGTGTCGAGCATTCACCTGCGGCCAGCGGACCCGGCCGTCATCAAACTGAGTCAGCACCGCAGTATTGGAGTAGACCAGCGCAAGCCACCGCTGAGGGTCCGCAACGCGGTCCACCGGGACGACCGGTGGGTCACCCGCCCGGCCCCCATCGCGGGACATCCACACCCGGTCAGGAGCGGACCTGCCTCCGGGTCATCACCAGCTGACACTAAGGAAAACACCGGTCTCCCTATCGCGGATGCCATCGCGAGGCACCTGCTCGAGAGGACGGAATAGCGGTGAGATCCGCTCGCAGCGTGGTCGATGAGAATGATATCCAGCATAGGCTGACGGCCCTTGTCGATGAGCTACACGCATCTGGTGATCTTCGCGGCGACGCGTGGCGGGACGTGTTCACCCGCACCTGGCGACACACGTTCGTCCCACAGTTCCATGTCAAGGACGACCCGCTGGACTGGAGAGGGCCGTGGCGCGTGGTCGACGGCGCCAAGCCCGATGGAGGAACTTGGCGGCGGCACCGCTCAGGTGATCACCAGCTCATCGACCTTGCCTGGGCTGATGGCCTCGATGCTGGCGACACTCGACGTGCAGGACGACCACCAGGTACTGGAGATCGGTACCGGCACCGGCTACAACGCCGCGCTCCTGTCCGGCCGAGTGGGCGACCGGAACGTCACCAGCGTGGATATCGGGCCAAAATTGGTGGACGCGGCCCGGCGCCGACTCGCCGTTCACGGTTTCCACCCGCACCTCACCGCGCGCAATGGTGAGCGAGGCGTCCCCGAGCGCGCCCCCTTCGACCGGATCATCGCCACCTGCGGCGTACCGCAGGTCCCCTACGCCTGGGTGCAGCAAACCAGACCCGGAGGGGTCATCCTCGTCAACGTCTCGAAACCACTCATGCCAGGGGCCCTGGCACAGCTGACCGTCACCGACGACGGCACGGCCGTCGGACCATTCCAGCCCGGATTCGCCGCGTTCATGCCGCTGCGCGACGACCCCGACAAGCCGACCACAACACCCGCACCGCCCAGGCTGGTCGACGACGACGGTGTCGAAACTCTGTCGGGGTTATCACCGCACCTCCTGCATCCGATCGGCGGGTCAGGCACCTGGGGTTTCTTCGTCCAGGTTGTCCTTCCCGGCCTGCACGCCCGACGAGTCTCCCTGCAGAACAACGACCTCGCCACCAAGATCAGCACGCCAGACGGGTCGTGGGCGCTGGTGGCCCATACTCCACAGAACGGGTACTACCGCACCATCCAGGGCGGCCCCCGCCGACTGTGGGATCTTGTGGAACCACCCACCAGCACTGGGCTGAGCTGGGCGAACCTGGCTGGGAGTGGTGCGAACTCACCGTCACTCCTGACTGTCACCGGGTGGTGCTAGCCGCGCCGAACGGCGAGCACCACTGGCCACTAGCCTACGGTCGGCCGTGATGGTGTAGCTGCTGTAGTACGTCGTGTGTCGGTCATCTTGCGGTGTTCAGTCGAGCAGTGATCCGGTGTGCTCGCGCTGGACGGCCTGTAGCTCGCCGGGGTTCAGCCTGAGCAGGCGCAGGATCGTCGGCGCGATCTGGGTGGTCTCGACGGGCCTGCCGAGGGTATGTGCGTCACCGTCCACGCCGGCACCGGCGAGGACGATCGGCACGTTGCGGTCCTGCGGGTCAGCGCCGCCGTGCTCAGCGATCTTGCCCTGGCCGCCGGTGTAGACGACGCCGTGCTGGGCGATGCCGAACAGGTCGGGCACCCGAGGGTCACCGGCGGGGACGCCGAAGAACGTCGCCGCGGCGCGGCCGGCGAACACCCTCGCCAGCCCGGAGGCGGTGAACGGCTTGGGGGCACCGGTGATGCCGTTGCCGACACCGGACTGGGCGAGCAGGAAGGTCTTGGCGAACGCGGCGGCGGCCGGCGAGCGGTCGGTCAGCCACAGCAGCATGGCGTCGTCGTCGGTGGAGTGCGCCACGAGGTCACCGGCACCCGGGTGGGCGTTTTTCCAGGCGGCGTTGAGGCCGGCGAGCAGCGGGCCGTCCGGGATGCGGGTGAGCGCCGCCGGGGCGGTCGGCGACTGCCCGTGCTTGGCGGACAGGATGATCGTGGTGGTCTCCGCCAGGCCCTGGGCGTGGATCTCACTGACGAACGAGCCCACCTGGGCGTCGACAAAGTCCAGCGCGCCCGCGAGCACCGGGCCGGGCGTCACGCCGTCGGCCAGGTAGCCGCCGGGCTGGCCACCCGAGGTGGGTAGCTTCTGCGCGGTGGACACGGCCTGGAAGTTCATCCCGAAGATCGCGGGCACGCCGGCGTGGGTGGTACGGCCATGATCGAAGCCGTCGATCTCGTTGCGGATCGCCTGGGTCTTGTAGCCGTCGTACTGCTGGGTCTTGGCGTTGTCCTTGGTCCAGTCCTGGCCGGCCGGCAGCCCGTCCGCCTGGCTGTTGATCTCAGGGGTGAACAGGTCCTGCACGCCCGCGCCGGAGGGCCCGTCGAGGATCTCGTAGGCCGGGTGCTTGTCCGACCAGGCGGTGCGCAGGTTGTGCGCCCGGGCCACCTCGAAGATCGTATTCACGGTGAGGTACTGGTGCGGGTAGACCGGTTTGCAGGTCTTCGGGTCGACGGGCAGCTTCGCCGGGTCGATCAGGGTCTTCGGGTCGCCGGTGAGCGCCAGGATACTGCCGGGCAGCCCAGTGAGCCCCTGGCCGGCGTCGAGGGAGTTCGGGTTGCGGTCCAGGTTCTCGGCGTACTCCACATCGGCGCCGGTGGGCGCCCCCGCGGGGCAGCTCGTCGTGCCCGCCGGCAGCAGCGCGTGGTTGAAGCTCGAGTCGTAGTACACGCCGGTGGTGTCGGGGTTGCCACCGGTCGCCTGGGCGACCATGCCTGGGAACGAGTCCGACGGCACCGGGGTGCTCGCGTGGGTGAAGTCCACGCCCCGGTGCACGAGCGCGGCCAGCGCCGATGCCGGGTGGTGCGCGACGTACCAGGTCAGGTCGGCCTGGTGCAGCCCGTCGACCGACAGCAGCAGCACGTGGCGGCCGCCGTCCTCGGGTGACGGGTCGGCGGCGGCCGCGGCGGGCGCGATCAGGGCGCCGCTGAGAACGGCGGCGGCGAAGACGGTGGTGCGGCGCGATAAGCGCATGGAATCAAGCCTCCGGAAAGTGACCGGTCGGGCGCCGGCGTCACCCGGATGGGTAACGGTCGGAGGCGGCGCGCAGCGCACGCGGACGTGAACCAAGAATGAACGCGCCGAAAACCCCACGAGTGCTCGTCCGCTGTTCGCTGTGCATTCAGGTGCCGGTCTGTGACCAGCCATGTCCGACCAGTCTCATCCGGGTGACCTCGACACCACATGGTTGCCCGATCGAGAGGACACGACGTGACTAGACGCAGGACCCGGCTCGGCGTCATCGCCACAGCGGCGGCCGTCGCCGCCACCCTGGCCTCAGCGTTCCCAGCCTCGGCAAGTCACGACAAGCAGACCACCGCCACGCCGATCCAGCACCTCGTGGTGATCTTCCAGGAGAACGTGTCCTTCGACCACTACTTCGGCACCTACCCGAACGCGGCCAACCCCGCCGGCGAGCCCACCTTCCGGGCCGCGCCGCACACCCCGGTGGTGAACGGCCTCACCCCCGCGCTGCTGACCCACAACCCCAACGCCGCCAACCCGACGCGGCTGGACCGCTCCGAGCCGCTGACCTGCGACCAGGACCACGACTACACCCCGGAGCAGAAGGCATTCGACGGCGGCAAGATGGACCGCTTCGTCGAGAACACCCAGACCGCGTCCTGCGCCGCGCCCGACATCGGCAAGCCTGGCCTGGTGATGGACTACTACGACGGCAACACCGTCACCGCGCTGTGGAACTACGCCCAGCACTTCGCCCTCAGCGACAACAGCTACAACACGGTGTTCGGCCCCTCCACCCCCGGAGCGCTCAACCTGGTCTCCGGGCAGACCCACGGCGCCACACCCGCCTCGGTGGGCTCCGAGGTGGTCGGCGGCACCGTGATCGGCGACCCGGACCCGGCCTTCGACGACTGCTCGGCGGGCACAACGGTGGCGACGAGTAGCCCCAACGTCGGTGACCTGCTCAACGCCAAGGGCACCACCTGGGGCTTCTTCCAGGGCGGCTTCCGGCCCAGCACACCGGCGAACCCCGCCACCGGAGCGAAAGCGGCCTGCGCGAGCGCCCACACCAACATCGGCGGCGCCACCGTGACCGACTACAGCGCCCACCACCAGCCCTTCCAGTACTACAAGTCCACCGCCAACCCGCACCACCTGCCGCCGTCCTCCACCGCCGCCATCGGGCACACCGACGCGGCCAACCACCAGTACGACCTGGCCGATTTCAGCACCGCGCTGCGGGCCGGCAACCTCCCCGCCGTGTCGTTCCTCAAGGCCGCCAAATACCAGGACGGCCACGCCGGCTACTCCGATCCGCTGGATGAGCAGCACTTCCTCGTCGACACCCTCAACGCGCTGCAGCGGTCGAAGGACTGGCGCTCCACCGCCGTCGTCATCGCCTACGACGACTCCGACGGCTGGTACGACCACCAACCCAGCCCGATCGTCAACCCCAGCCAGTCACCGCAGGACGCGCTGAGCGCACCGGGAATCTGCGGCTCGGCCCGCACCCCGCTCGCGGGCTTTCAGGATCGCTGCGGGTACGGACCGCGGCTACCGCTGCTGGTAATCTCCCCGTTCGCGAAGCGGAACTTCGTCGACCACACGGTCACCGACCAGACCTCGATCCTGCGCTTCATCGAGGACAACTGGCTGTCCGGCCAGCGCATCGGCGGCGGCTCCTTCGACGCCCTCGCCGGGCCACTCACCCCGATGTTCGACTTCCACCACCGCGCCGGCACGCTCCTCCTCGACCCCACCACCGGCACCCGCGCGCCGTCGTAGCGTGCTCCCCACTTTGTCCCGCTCCCGGTCGGGGCCGAGGTGCCGTCATCGGCCTGGCCAGTAGGCTGCTCGGCTATGGCCAGCCCCAACCTCGCCCGTCGTGTCGACCGCCAGGCCGAAGACCTCCAGGCGGTCACGGACACCGTGCTCGACATCAAAGAGACGGTTGATCAGCACACGGAGACGCTCGCGCAGCACACCGTGACACTGGCGGAGCACACCGCAATACTGGATCAACACACAGAAACGCTCGCCGACCACACCAGAATACTGGATCAACACACAGAAACGCTCGCCGACCACGGCCGGGAGCTGGCCGACATCAAGGGAACGCTTGCGGAGCACGGCAGCCAGCTCAGTGAAATCCTGACCTTGCTCCGCCAGGGACGCTGAGGCAGTCGTCGGCTTGCCGGCTTGCGTTGCGGATGGGGTTCTGAGCTGGCCGCTGACCTGTATGTGCGTCAGGAACAGTCAGTGCGCGCCCCGGCTCTCGGTCGCCCGCAGTGGCCGAGGCGCGCAGGCTCGTGGTGAAAAATCGTTGCGCTGCGGCGTGGCAGCCCGCGTCGACGTGCTGCCATCCGCAGATCCGGGCAGCCACGCTGATCGTCTTGACCACCGACCCACGCCTAGCCGAAGCCCAGGCCCGCCTGCTGCTCGCCGAGCACCACAGCGAAAGGCGGGCCGTCCCGGTCGAGTGCCTTACCGCCCACTACCGCGCCGCCACCTTCGCGTTCGGCCGCCCACTCGAGCGGCTTTTCAAGCGACACGCCGATCAGGCCGCTTACCTGGGTGAAGTCCTCGCCTACCACCTTCTCGCCGATGACGGCGTGCTGCCCTCGCTGCTCAGCGCCCACGACGACTCCCGCACCTTGATTGTCGACTACCTCGCCTGGCCGGCGCATCTCCGCGCACCCGGTGTGTTCGACGAGCTGATCGCCACCGTCGCGACGGTGCACACCGCCTCGGCCCGCTGGGACATCCAGACCAACGAGGCGATGGCCCACTGGCGGGTGCACAACGCGCTGGCCACGCCCACTCCCAACTGGATCACCCAGCCGTGGCTCGCCCGCGAGATCGACCTGCCGATGACCAGCCGCGAGGTCCGGCACACCTACCGCAACCGGGTCAACGAGCGGGGCGCGCACTGGTCGGACACCGCCCTGGTCACCGCGCTACGCGCGTTCGCCGACGCCACCGGCCTGCACCAGCTGCACGACATCGCGAGCTAACCGCTGGCCGGCGTGTCGGTGTACCGTCACGGGCTCCCCCTGGGCAGAGGAGAGCCCCATGTTCCGCGGTGCCCGAACGATCATGGTGTTCGCGCTCGACCCCGAGAAGTCAGCGCGCTGGTGGGCGGACGTTCTCGACGCCGAGGTGAAGCTCGACGCCGACGGCGACTCGGTCTACGCCTGGTTCGAGGTGAACGGAATCGAGTACGGCTGGCACCCGGCCGACGACCAGCGCAACACCCGCGACGGCAGCCCAGTCGTCTACTGGGCCGTGGACGACCTGGCGACCGCGCGGGAACACCTGCTCGCCGCCGGCTGCACCCACCACCGCAGCTCACTGCGGGTCACCGAGCAACGACAGATCTGCCAGCTCACCGACCCATTCGGCACGGTCGTAGGCCTCGACGGGCCCTGACCAGCGACCGGTTCAGATCGCCGCCTGGCGGGGCGGTCGCAGCAGCTCCAGGGCGTCGAACGCCTCGCTGGTTGCCACCTGTATGGCCTTGACGACGCTGGAAATCAGTGGCTCGGACACATCTGCTCGTATGGCAGTCCCGGGATGTAGCGAGCCCACTGGTCGCGATTGAGGCCGCCTCCGGCGATGGAGCAGGCGCGCTCGGCGGCATGGCCTTGGAGATCATTGACGCGGCTAAGGTTCCACAGGATCGTCGTCGCGTCGTCACTCCCAGTAGCTAAAATGTGTCCGTTGGGCCCGAAGGCCACC
>JBOHFY010000483.1:0-8602 GCA_050699895.1 Pseudonocardiaceae bacterium | reverse complement strand
CTTGTGCGCTGCTTGCTGTCGAACATCAGTCAGAATTCCAGGCCGGCTTTGCGGGCGGCGTCGGCCAGCACCGCGATCCGACCGTGATAGTCGTAGCCGCCGCGGTCGAAGACCACCCGGTCCACGCCCACCGCCTTAGCTCGAGCGGCGATCAGCTCGCCGACCTTGACCGCCCTGGCTTTCTTGTCCCCGGCGATGGCGCGGACGTCCGGCTCGATGCTCGACGCCGCAGCCAGAGTGTGCCCAGCTAGGTCATCTACCAACTGCACGGCGATGTGACGAGAGGAACGGTTAACCACCAAGCGCGGACGCTCCGGCGAACCGCTGACCTTCTTACGTAGCCGGAAGTGCCGTCGCGACCGGGCCAGCCGACGCTGGGTCGACACGTCCGTGCCAACCCGCGAACGTTTCGCGTTAATCACTGCCTCAGTCATGATCACTTACCTGTCTTCCCGACCTTGCGCCGGATCTTCTCGCCCGCATAGCGCACGCCCTTGCCCTTATAGGGGTCAGGACGCCGCAATTTACGGATGGTCGCCGCGACCTCGCCAACCGTCTGCTTACTGATGCCAGCCACGGAGAAACGTGTCGGGCTTTCCACAGTGAAGCTGATACCCTCAGGCGCCTTGACTGGTACCGGATGGCTAAAGCCCAGCGAGAACTCCAGATCCGAACCCTTGGCCATGACCCGATAACCGACGCCGTGGATCTCCATCCGCTTCTCGTAGCCTTGGCTGACTCCGAGAACCATGTTGTTCACCAGAGTCCGGGACAAGCCGTGCAGCGACTTGCTGCGCCGCTCATCGTCCGGCCGCTGGACCAACAGGGTACCGTCCTGATCCCGATACACGGTGATCGGCTCGGGCACGGTGTGCGACAGGGTGCCCTTGGGCCCCCGCACGGTCACGGTGCGCCCGTCGACAACCACATCGACACCGGCCGGCACGGTAATCGGCTGCTTCCCGATGCGCGACATCTCGCCTACTCCCCTCTCACCAGACGAAGGCGAGGACTTCCCCGCCCACGCCTTTCTTGGAAGCCTGCCGGTCGGTGAGCAGTCCGGTGGACGTGGAGATGATCGCCACGCCTAAGCCGCCGAGCACCTTGGGCAACGAGGTCGACTTGGCGTAGACTCGCAGGCCGGGCTTGGACACCCGGCGCAAGCCAGCGATGCTGCGCTCCCGGTTCGGGCCGAACTTCAGTTCTACCACCAACGACTTACCCACGGGTGCGTCCTCGGCGTGAAAGCCCGAGATGTAACCCTCCCGCTGAAGGATCTCAGCGATATTCACCTTGATCTTGGAGTGTGGCATCACGACCCGGTCGTGATAGGCCGAATTCGCGTTCCGCAGACGGGTCAGCATGTCTGCGATCGGGTCGGTCATCGTCATGGGGACCTCGTGATTCCTTCCCGCCGTGGTTCCCTCGCGGGCCTGCGGCGACTATTGGCTGCGCGGGGCGCTAGGCGCCTCACCATGAAGACTTGCTCACGCCCGGGAGCTCGCCCCGGTGAGCCATCTGACGCAGACAGATCCGGCACAGCCCGAACTTCCGGTAAACCGCCTTCGGTCGCCCGCAACGCTGGCAACGGGTGTAGCCCCGCACCGCGAACTTGGGCTTACGGGCGGCCTTGATGATCAGTGCCTTCTTCGCCATCAGCTCTCCTTGAAGGGGAAGCCCAGACGACGCAGCAGCGCCCGGCCCTCCTCGTCGGTGGTCGCGGAGGTGACCACAGTGATATCCATGCCGCGCTGGCGGTCGATATTATCCGGGTTGATCTCATGGAACATCGACTGCTCAGTGAGCCCGAAGGTGTAGTTACCGTGACCGTCGAACTGGGTCGGTGACAGGCCACGGAAGTCACGGATACGGGGCAGAGCGATCGCCAACAGCCGGTCCAGAAACTCCCACATCCGGTCGCCGCGCAAGGTTACCTTGGCGCCGATCGGCATCCCCTCTCGCAACTTAAACTGCGCGACGGACTTGCGAGCACGCTTCACCTGGGGCTTCTGGCCAGTGATCGCCGCCAAGTCTCGCACGGCACCGTCCATTAGCTTGGCGTCCCGGGCAGCTTCGCCGACACCCATGTTCACCACGACCTTCACTACCCCAGGTATCTGCATCACATTGGAGTAGTTGAACTGTTCTCGCAGCGCCGTGGCGATCTCCTCGCGGTACCGGGCCTTCAGCCTCGGCATCGTCACCACACGATCGCGCTCGCCAACGGAAGTCCCCGAGGAAGTCACAGTCATCTCACATGTCCTTGCCGGTGCGCCGCGAGACACGCACGCGCCTGCCCTCGTCATCAGTGCGGTAACCCACTCTCGCCGGCTTGCCGCTGGAGTCGACGACCATGACGTTCGAGACGTTGATCGAGGCCTCCTGGGTGACAATCCCACCGCTTTGCGCACCACGCTGGGCCCGGCTAACCCGCGTGTGCTTCTTGATCCGGTTAACGCCCTCCACGAGTACCCGGCCGGTGTCCGGATACGCCTGGATTACCTTGCCTTTGGCGCCTTTGTCTTTACCTGCGATGACCAGAACCATATCGCCTTTTCTCACCCTCATCTAAAGCACCTCCGGGGCCAGCGAGATGATTTTCATGAACCGCTTGTCCCGGAGCTCCCGACCGACCGGACCGAAGATCCGGGTGCCGCGCGGCTCGCCGTCGGGCTTGATCAGGACGGCGGCGTTCTCGTCGAACCGGATATAAGAACCGTCCGGACGGCGCTTCTCCTTCACGGTGCGCACGATGACGGCCTTGACCACATCGCCTCGCTTGACGTTGGCGCCAGGGATGGCCTCCTTGACGGTCGCCACGATGATGTCACCGATGCCAGCGTAGCGACGCGCGCTACCACCGAGCACCCGGATGCACAGGATCTCCTTAGCACCAGTGTTGTCGGCGACCCGCAGTCGCGACTCCTGCTGGATCACGTCAACTCCTTCTCGCAGCCGATAGCGGCCCCAAAGACGACACAGTGAATCACTTGGCCTTCTCGAGGATCTGGACCAGCCGCCAGCGCTTGGTCGCCGACAGTGGACGAGTCTCCATCAACATCACCCGGTCGCCAACCCCCGCGACGTTGCCCTCGTCATGCACCTTGACCTTGGTGGTAGACCGCAACACTTTGCCGTACAGCGCGTGCTTCTTGCGGTCCTCCAACGCCACCACGACCGTCTTGTCCATCTTGTCCGAGACAACGTAACCCTCCCGGACCTTCCGCTTATTTCGCCCTTCAGACTGGGTCATGTCATTCCGCTCGATGTCACTCATGCCGCACCCTCACTTCCCGGAACGGCGTCCGGAGACACCGACAGACCCAGCTCGCGCTCGTGCATCACGGTGTAGATGCGGGCGATGTCACGCCGGACCATGCGCAGCCGGCGGTTGTTGTCCATCTGTCCAGTGGCCATTTGGAAGCGAAGGTTGAACAGCTCCTCCTTAGACTCGCGCAGCCGCAGCACCAGCTCGTCGTCGGTAAGCTCACGCAGCTCGCTCGCAGTGGTGGTGGCTGCCATCAGAAGTCCGCCCCCTCGCGAGTCACGATCCGACATTTCATCGGGAGCTTGTGAATCGCGCGACGCAACGCCTCGCGGGCCACCGACGCATTCGGGTAGGCCATCTCGAACATGACTCGGCCCGGCTTGACATTGGCCACCCAATACTCGGGCGAGCCCTTGCCTGACCCCATGCGGGTTTCCGCCGGTTTCTTGGTCAGCGGCCGATCCGGGAAGATGGTGATCCAGACCTTGCCGCCCCGGCGGATGTGCCGGTTGATCGCGATCCGGGCGGATTCGATCTGCCGGTTGGTCACATACGCCGGTTCCAGAGCCTGAATCCCGAAGTCCCCGAAGGCAATCTGGGTGCCGCCGGTGGCCATGCCTGACCGACCCGGCGAGTGCTGCTTGCGGTGCTTGACCTTACGTGGAACGAGCACGTCTCAGCCCTCCCCATGCCCTGTGGTGGCCGCCTCATCAGTGCTGCCGGCGTACTCCACCGGGCTCGTGACGGGCTCACTCGGCGTGCCCTGGGAGCCTCCGACTGGCGCCCCGGCAAGCTCCGCCGCCGCAGCGCGACCAGCCTCTGTCGAAGTCCCGGTCGTCCCGGCAGCCCCGGAACGACGCCGGGCGGGGCGTTCCCGCCGGGGCTCCCGGGCAGCCGCAGCCGCAGCGCTCTCCGCGTCGCGCTCACGTCGCCCGCCAACCACGTCACCCTTGTAGATCCAGACCTTCACACCGATCCGGCCGAAAGTAGTGCGCGCTTCGAAGAGCCCATAGTCAATGTCGGCGCGCAGCGTGTGCAGGGGAACTCGGCCCTCCCGGTAGAACTCCGAGCGGGACATCTCAGCGCCACCCAAACGCCCCGAGCACTGCACCCGGATACCTTTGACTTGAGGAGAGCGCATCGCGGATTGGATGGCCTTGCGCATCGCACGCCGGAAGGCAACCCGGTTGGACAACTGCTCAGCCACCCCCTGAGCGACCAACTGAGCCTCCGCCTCGGGATTCTTGACCTCGAGAATGTTGAGCTGCACCTGCTTGCCCGACAGTTTCTCCAACTCGCCACGGATCCGGTCGGCCTCCGCGCCGCGACGACCGATCACGATGCCCGGGCGGGCGGTGTGGATATCCACCCGTACCCGGTCACGAGTGCGCTCGATCTCTACCTTGGCGATGCCCGCCCGCTCCATGCCCTTAGACAGCAGCCTGCGGATCGCGACGTCCTCCTTGACGTACTCCGCGTACTGCTTGTCCGCGTACCAGCGGGACTTCCAGTCGGTAGAGATGCCGAGCCGGAAGCCATGCGGGTTGATCTTCTGACCCACTAGCGGGCACTCCTTGTCTGAGTGGCCTTCTTACTGCTGCCTGCCTGTCGGCCCGAAGCCTGTCGGCCCGAAGTCTGCCGGCCCGTAGCGACCTGACCGCTACCGGACCGGCTGGCGCCGCGACGCTCCGGTAGCGACTCGACCTCCACCGTGATGTGGCTAGTGCGCTTGCGGATTCGGTACGCACGGCCCTGGGCGCGCTCACGAAAACGCTTCAGCGTCGGGCCTTCATCCACGTATGCCTTGGACACCACGAGGGTGTCGGGATCCAACTCAAGATTGTTTTGCGCATTGGCCATCGCGCTGGCCAACACTTTGGACACCGGGCCGGAAGCTGCCTGCGGCGCGAACTCAAGCACCGCGAGCGCATCGCGTGCACCGCGGCCCCGGATGAGCTCGACCACCCGGCGCGCCTTCATCGGCGTCACACGAATGTTCCGCGCGCGGGCAACGGCACGTAGCTGTCTCTCGGCCGTGACGGCCGAGTCTCCGCTGGCCATCATATCCCCTTGCTCGTCATCGACACTCCCTTATCTGCATCGCAGGCAAGCCCCCATGCACCGTGATCAGTCCTCGTCAACTCAGCGTCGCCGCGCTCGGCGGTCGTCTTTGATATGACCCCGAAACGTGCGAGTAGGGGCGAACTCACCAAGCTTGTGACCGACCATCGCCTCGGTAACAAACACCGGGACGTGCTTACGCCCATCGTGCACCGCGATGGTGTGGCCGAGCATGTCGGGAATGATGGTGGAGCGGCGCGACCAGGTCCTGATGACTTGCTTGGTGCCGGCCTCGTTGTGCGCGTCCACCTTCTTGAGCAAGTGGTCATCGACGAACGGGCCTTTTTTCAGGCTACGTGGCATGCTTGCACCCCTCCTACTCAGCGCTTCTTACCGGTGCGGCGGCGACGCACGATCAGCGCGTCGCTAGCCTTGTGGAGCCGGGTGCGGCCTTCGGGCTTGCCGGCCGGGTTCACCGGGTGACGCCCACCGGAGGTCTTGCCCTCACCACCCCCATGCGGGTGGTCGACCGGGTTCATCGCGACACCGCGAACTGAGGGGCGCTTGCCCTTCCAGCGCATCCGGCCCGCTTTGCCCCAGTTGATGTTGCCTTGTTCGGAGTTGCCGACCTCGCCCACCGTGGCGCGGCACCGGACGTCGACGTTGCGGATCTCACCCGAGGGCATCCGCAGCTGGCCGTAGGGACCGTCCTTAGCTACCAGCTGCACCTTCGCACCGGCTGAACGGGCAATCTTCGCCCCACCACCAGGGCGGAGCTCGATCGCGTGTACCACCGTCCCGACCGGGATGTTGCGCAACGGCAGGCTGTTGCCCGGCTTGATATCGGCCTTCGGCCCATTCTCCACCGTGTCGCCCTGGCGCAGCTTCTCCGGCGCGATGATGTAGCGCTTCTCACCGTCGGCATAGTGCAGCAGCGCGATCCGCGCGGTGCGGTTCGGGTCGTACTCAATATGCGCGACCTTCGCCGGTACCCCGTCCTTGTCAGCTCGCCGGAAATCGATCAACCGGTAGGCACGCTTGTGCCCGCCACCCTGGTGCCGAGTCGTGATCCGGCCGTAGGAGTTGCGACCGCCTTTACTGTGCAGCGGCCGAACCAGCGACTTCTCCGGGTGATCGCGAGTGATCTCGGCGAAGTCGGAGACGCTGGAGCCGCGGCGACCTGCTGTCGTCGGCTTGTACTTGCGGATGCCCATGTCTATCCGTCCTCGCTCACGCGGCCGGTCCGCCGAAGACCTCAATCGGCTTGCTCTGCGCGGACAGCGTCACGATCGCTCGCTTGGTGTCCTTGCGCTTGCCGTACCCGAACTTGCCGCGTTTGCGCTTGCCCGGGCGATTGAGGGTATTGACACTCACCACCCGCACGCCGAAAATCTTCTCAACAGCGATTTTAATCTCGGTTTTGTTGGCGTTCGGCGCGACGACAAAAGTGTACTTGTGCTGATCCAGCAGCCCGTAGCTCTTCTCCGAGATGACCGGTTTGCGGATCACGTCGCGGGGGTCGGGGATCATCGGGCTGCCTCCTGCACCGCGATAGAACTGGACCCGGACAGGAATGCCCGCAGAGCGTCCGTGGTGAACACCACGTCATCGCTGCTCAGCACGTCGTAGGTGTTCAGCTGATCGGAGGTCAGCACGTGAACCGAAGGGAGGTTGCGCACGCTGCGGCGGCTGACGTCGTCAGCGCGGCTGATCACTACCAGCAGCCTGGCACCCCGGCTGGACAGTACCGCAAGGAACGCGCGAGCAGCCTTGGTGGAGGGCGCGTCACCCGAGACCAGCTCGGACACCACGTGTACCCGCCCGTCCCGGGCCCGGTCCGACAGCGCACCGCGCAGCGCGGCCGCTTTCATCTTCTTCGGAGTGCGCTGGCTGTAGTCGCGCGGGGTAGGACCGTGCACGACGCCACCGCCGGTGAACTGGGGTGCCCGCATCGAACCTTGGCGGGCGCGACCGGTGCCCTTCTGCCGGTAGGGCTTGCTACCGCCACCACTGACATCGCCTCGGGTCTTGGTGCTGTGGGTGCCCTGCCGGGCGGCGGCCAGCTGGGCGACCACCACTTGATGCATCAACGGGATGTTCGCCGGCACGTCAAAGATCTCGGCGGGCAGCTCCGCAGCGCCCACGATAACGCCATCCGGGTTACGGATATCCACCGTTCGCACATCTGGTCTTACTTCTGGGCTCACTTCTGCTCACCGCCCTTCGCCGCCGTCTTGACCAGCACCAGGCCGCCCTTGGGACCGGGCAGCGCACCCTTAATCAGCAGCAGCCCCGAATCCAGGTCAACCCCGTGTACGGTGAGGTTCTGGGTGGTCACCCGGACGTGGCCCATTCGGCCCGCCATCCGGGTGCCCTTGAACACCCGACTCGGCGTGGCGCAACCGCCGATCGAACCAGGCGAGCGGTGCTTGCGCTGGGTGCCGTGGCTAGCACTGAGACCGGCAAAACCGTGCCGCTTCATCGCTCCGGCAGTGCCTTTGCCCTTGCTGGTGCCGACCACGTCGACGACGGCCCCGGCGGTGAATACCTCGACGGTGAGCTCCTGGCCGACCTGGTAGCCCGCCGCGTCGGCGGTGCGCAGCTCAACCAGGTGCCGCCGCGGTGTGACGCTCGCGGCGGCGTAGTGCCCGGCCACCGGCTTGGTCACCTTGCGCGGATCGATGGCGCCGTAGGCGAGCTGAACGGCCAGGTAGCCGTCCTTCTCCGGGGTACGGACCTGGGTCACCACACACGGCCCGGCCGCTACCACGGTGACCGGGACGATCCTGTTGTTCTCGTCAAAGACCTGAGTCATCCCGAGCTTGGTGCCCAGGATCCCCTTCACGGTCCTGTGGACGACGCTGCCCTGATGCTCCGCATCAGTCGCTGTCATTCTCCCGGCCTTACTGGAAGTTGACGTCGACGCTGGCCGGCAGGTCGATGCGCATCAGCGCGTCCACCGTCTTCGGCGTCGGGTCGAGAATGTCGATCAGCCGCTTGTGCGTGCGCATCTCGAAGTGCTCCCGCGAATCCTTGTACTTGTGCGGGTAGCGGATGACGCAGTACACGTTCTTATCGGTCGGCAGCGGCACCGGTCCGACCACTCGCGCGCCGGTGCGCGTCACAGTTTCGACGATTTTGCGCGCGGAAGCGTCGATTGCCTCGTGGTCGTAGGCTTTGAGCCGGATGCGGATCTTCTGTCCCGCCATAGTGGCTTGCCGTCCTGTCAGTCTCGTGCTGCTGGTCTCGTCGTCACTGAGGTCTCATCGTCAC
>JBOHFY010000482.1:0-1555 GCA_050699895.1 Pseudonocardiaceae bacterium | reverse complement strand
CCTGCCAGGAGCCCGCGGCGGCCCGGTCCCCGGTCTGTGCCAGGTCGCCGACCACGGTCATCGAACGGCTGGGGCAGCGCCGCATGAGCACCCGCCACGCCATCGGGGACAGCTCCTGCGCCTCGTCGATGATGATGTGACCGTAGGTCCAGGTCCGGTCGGCCGCCGCGCGCTCGGCGGTGCTGCCGAGGTGGCGGTGCCGCTGCCGGTCGGCCAGCCGGTCGGCGTCAATCAGGTCAGTGGCCCGCAGCAGCTCAGGGTCCAGGTCCTCGTCGAGGTCCAGGATGTCCAGCACGCCCTGCGCATACTGCAGCTCCGCGCGCAGCTCGGCGGCCTCCCGGGCAGCCTCGGCGCTGCCGTCGGAGCCGAGCAGCTCGGCGGCCTCGTCCAGCAGCGCAACGTCGGCGGGGGTCCACACCTGCTCCGGGTCGGCCTCCGGGTCCGGCGCGGGCCGGGTCAGCAGGCCGCACTCCTGGGGGTCCAGCACCCGCTGGGTGGCGCTGGCCAGCCGCTGTGGGTCAGCGTAGAGGTCGGTGAGCAGCCGCTCCGGTGACAGCATCGGCCACAGCGCCTCCAGCGCGGCGGTGAGCTCAGGACTGGCCCGCAGCTCGGCGCGGATATCCGCCAGGTCTTCCCGGCTCAGCACATCCCGACCGGAGCCGCCGAGCCGGTTCGCGACCTGCGTGGCCAGCGCCGTCACCACCTCCTGGTGGAAGAGTCGCCTGGCCTCGTTGTGCGGCCGGCGGGAGCGCCGCGCCCGGGTGCGGGCCGCTAGGCACACCCGCGCGTCCAGCCGGACGGGCTGGCCCTCGACGGTGAGGGTGATCGGTTCCGTGGGCACCCGCTGGCGGTCCCGGATCGCCGTCGCCAGCACCTTCGCCATCTCCAGGCGCCCCTTGACCGCGGCGGTCTCATCGGGCTCGACACCGCGGGCGTGCAGCCCCGGATGCAGCTGCGCGACCGTGCACAGCAACACACTGGTCTCGCCCAGCGAAGGCAGCACATGCCCGATGTAGCGCAGGAACGTCGAGTTGGGTCCGACGACCAGCACGCCGCGCTTGGCCAGCTGCCGGCGGTGGGTGTAGAGCAGGTACGCCGCCCGGTGCAGCGCGACCGCGGTCTTGCCGGTGCCCGGCCCGCCCTGCACGACCAGCACTCCCTGGGGCTTGGCGCGGATGATCCGGTCCTGCTCGGCCTGGATGGTCGCGACGATGTCAGACATCTGGCCGGTCCGGCTCTGCGCCAGCGCGGCCATCAGGGCCGCCTCGCTGGTCAGGCTGGTTCGGGTCGGATCTTGCCCGGCATCGCCGTCCACGGGGAACTCGAGTACCTCGTCCTCGACGGCGAGCACCTTGCGGCTGCGGGTCCGGATGTGCCGGCGGCGGCGAACGCCCTCGGGGCGGGCGGCGGTCGCGGTGTAGAACGGGCGCGCCGCGGGTGCCCGCCAGTCGATGAGCAGCGGCTGGTAGTCGCGCTCCTCGTCGAGCAGCCCGAGCCGCCCGATGTAGCGCCGCCCGTCCTCGTCCTCGTCGCTGTCCTCGCCGCGGTGCAGGTC
>JBOHFY010000481.1:0-1687 GCA_050699895.1 Pseudonocardiaceae bacterium | reverse complement strand
ATCGCGTTCCGCGCGCCACTCCTCGTAGCGCTGCCGCTGCCCGCGCAGCCCGGCCACGGCGTTCTGCGCCTCGTAGAGCTGCCGTTCCAGGTCCGCCTTGTGGTCCTGCAGGGCTGTGGCTTGCGCGGATTGCGCCGTCTCCGTGTCGACAGCCACCCGATAGGCGCCCTCGAGCGCGGTCTTAGCCTCAGCGGCGGCCTGCTGGGCGACCTGAGCTGCCGCAAGCGCCGCCCGGGTCTGGGAATCCTTGTTGGCCGCATCGACGCGAGCTCGCCGCATGCTCTCCACGGCGTGCAGCTGAGCACCTCCCACCGCATCCAGCAGCTCAGCCCTGGCGAGCAGGTCCTTCGGACTGGTCGACCCGAGGAAGGCCGAGATTGATCCGACCGTGGTGCCCTGCCGGAAACTCGCGGCGGCGAATTGGTCGATATCTCGATGTGCCACCGCGATCTGCGCGACAGCCGCGGCGGCCTCCGCGCGGGCGTTGTCCGCCGCGAGCGTCGCGACAGCCGCGGCGGCGTCCTGGGCTTGCTCGTTGATCAGCGCCTTGTTGGCTTGTTCGTGCTTGACCTCGACCTGGGACTGGAGGGCGAGCAAGGCTGCGTCGGCCTGGGCAACCTGGTTGGCCAGTTGCCCAACTCGGGTCGCGGTGGCGTTCACGTGAGCCTGCCCGGATTTGATGTCGTCGTCGCTGGGGTTGACCGGGGGTGGCGGCATCGCTTCCCCGATGGCGGGTTGCGCCACCAGCGCCAACACCGTGAGCAACGCTGGGACCAACGCGCGGCCGGCGAGACGACACCGAGTCCGGACGCTCACACCGCACTCCTTCCCCGGTACCCCTCCGCGGGCGCCGGTCCTTCCTGACGTCCGCCAGACCTTGTCAGGCAGGCACGCGGACACACTGTGTCATGTAACCCTCAGAGACACCAAGACTCTCCTGCGTAACTTTCACAACATCAACCACACGTGTTACACGCCAGTCAGAGTAGTAACGCTATGTAGTCACCTGAGAACAATCGCTCAGAGGCAAATGGAGGGCACCCAACCAGGGCATGATCGCGACCCGGTCGGCGCCGTGGGCGCGATCGGTCGCAAAGTTCCCAGAAGGCCACTGGATGATCGATTCCAAGGGCTCAGCGGGGTGTGTCAGCTGGTCATGACACACCACCCCCCTTCTTGGAATCGATCATTGAGGAGGGGTCAGAAAGGCGGAGGTTCCTCCGGGTCGGGTGCTGGGTGGGTGGCGAGTGGTTCGGGGTCGGTCAGCGGTGGTGGTTGCGAGTGGTACCGGTGCCCGCTGGGCGTGGCCCAGGTGGTGCAGCCGTCGGGGTGTTGGGTGACCGACCAGCCGGGAGTCTGTTTCACCTGGTGGTGGCGTCGGCATTTGGGCACGTGTGCAGTAGATCTACTGCACACGTGTCTCCGGTCAACACTTGACCGAGAGGACCGACCCGTGACCAACGATCCCATCCCACCCAGCCAGGCCAACCGGCTGGTGCTGCTGTTGGACGCGCTCACCGGTGTGACCCTGTCCGACGCCGAGCGCGCCTCCTTGATCTGGCTGGCCGGGTTCGAGCGCTGCACCGTGGAGAACGTCGCCGCCGTGATCACCCGCGTCCACAGGCCGCACCGGCACCGCGTAGCCTGTCGCTACCCCCTTGCCGAGGCTCACGCCCCAAGGTCGCTC
>JBOHFY010000480.1:0-6743 GCA_050699895.1 Pseudonocardiaceae bacterium | reverse complement strand
GCGTTCGCGGGACCGACGCGCGAGTGGCTGCTCAACCGCCAGGATGAGGTCGCCCGGGGCTGGGGTGCTCGGCACGTCGCAAAGAGCGACATCGACGCGCTGGGGGAGATGTGTGCAGCGTTCACCGACGTCGCCGATCGGCTCGGCGGTGGGTATGCCCGTTCCACCCTCCTGCACTACACCAACCAGATCGTGCTCCCCCTGCTCCAGGGCAGCTACAACGACGCCATCGGCCGGGAACTGATGGCCGCGACGGCGCGACTGTGCGATCTATGCGGGTGGATGAGCTGGGATTCCGGTAGGCAGGGACTCGCTCAGCGCTATTACATCCAAGCTCTGCGGCTGGCCCAGGCCAGCGGGAACCGCCCGCTGGGCGCGCACATCCTGGCTGACATGGCGATGCAGGCGCACGACCTGGGCGACGCCGCCCAGGCGCTGGATCTGGCCAGTGCTGGACTCGACCGCGGCTCGCCAGTGACGCAGGCCCGCTGCGCCGCCTGGCAGGGCCGCGCGCATGCCTTGCGCGGTGACCAGCGAGCCTGCGCGCAGGCGTGCACAGTCGCGCACCGAGCGCTCGACCGGGCAGCCCCGGCCTACGAGCGGGTGTGGTTCAAGCTCTTCACGCCCGAACACATGACCTACGAAACGCTGCGGATGGCCAGCGACCTCGACAGACACGACGACGTCCAACGGCTAACCCCTGGGCTACTGACCTCGACATCGGTGGCTGGCAGGCTGCGCCGCCACGTCATCAGCACGACCACCCTCGCTAGCTCCTACCTGCCCCGCGACGGTAACCCGCACAGCGACATCGACCGGGCATGCGAGCTGCTCAGCCAGGTGATCCCGTCCCTCGGCTCACTCAGCAGCACCCACGCCCTAAAAAGTGTCAACTCCCTCCGCCGCGGGCTGGCCGCACACGCTGGGCACCCGAGCGTCCAGGAAGTCGAAGACCGCTTCCGCTCCACCATCACACCGGTAGGCACTCCGCTGTGAGCGCCACCGCCGCACGCGGTCCGCGTGTCGTCCGCGCGTGCCATGAATTAATTTCACAGGTTTTGCGAAGACCTTCAAGAACATTCCAGCACGCCGACAGCTAGCGAGTTTCTCGAAGGGGGGTCACTGCCCTCGCGCACCGTTATACTTGGGTGGCCAACCACCCGTCCGAGGAGACTGATTTTGAAAGACGTGATTAGCGACGGCGACATATCGCCGGCCCCCGCTAACAGGCTTGATCGTTTTCTTCCGTTAGAGTCGAAAGCTCTTTTTACCTACGGTACCCTCCTTTTCCCGGAAGTACTGCACGCACTTTTAGATCGAGCGCCACAAAGCCAACCGGCTAGCGCCGACGGTTGGCGAGTCGCCGCGCTGGAGAACCGAAGTTATCCAGGACTAGTCGTGACTCCCGGTGAAATCGCTCATGGCCGCCTACTGCTAGGGCTAAGCGATGATGAATGGCTCCTGCTCGATGACTTCGAAGACCACAGATATGAACTGCGGCGAATTGCGCTCTTAGACGGGCGGGACAGCTTAACGTATGCATGGGTCAACGATGCGGAAGCGTGCCCGAACACATGGGACGCCCAGAGCTTCGCTTTGACCTATCTGCCCGCCTACGTTGAACGATGCGCCGCACGGCACAGCAGAAGCCAGGCACCCGTGTAATAGTGGCGCGAAGCGGCGCCAGGCTGGAGGAAGGGGCTGACATGTTGCTGTCTGCACATGAGCAGGAGAAGAGGACACTGCTCTGCTGGTCACGAACTCGACTCGTGCCGATGGCGTGGGAGTCCGTCCGGGTCACCTGAGAGGCTCCGCTCGGGACGGGACCAAACCTTAGGCTTCCCGTCATCATCCTGGTCGTAGATCGTTGTATCGGCATGGTCGATGAACGCCGTCGCTACCGAGCGAGCTGAAGGGATCGTGAGTGGCAGCCGCTGCGCCGGGGGTCGGGGATTGGTTCCTGCTGACGGAAGCTGCGAATGGTCTCGCCCTTCAACAAGGGACCGCAGGCTTGGCACCCGTTCCTGATCAGATCAACATGGCCGGGTCCACGCGTCTCCCTACTGCCGAGATCGACCACCTGGGCCGAGGGGCAATCACATAAGGCCCACGACGGTACTTGCGGGTCGTCGACCTGTCGGATCAATGAGGACGGCCGCATCGACGGGTCCAAGCCAGCGTCTGCCGACAGCTCCACGCTCGACCGCTTCTCTTGCCACGAGCCCGATGATGAGCTGATCGGCTGGTTGATGCGCTCGGTGCCACACTGCACCCGGGGCACCACTCGAAGAGGCGGACGATGACAGATCTCAAGCTGGACCAGCTCACCGCAGAGGCGCAGCGTGAGCGGATCGGCCCGCTCTGGCTCGCCGAGGTTCGCCAGGCGTGCCGAGAAGTCACCCGCCGGTTCGACGCGGTGGTCTACGCGGTCGTGGAGCGAACGTGGACCGAGTCAGAGATCGAGGAGCTGGTTCAAGATGTGACCGTCGAGCAACTTCTCCGGCAAGAGCAGTTGCGCTACATCCTGGACCTCGTCGATCAACTTCTCACCCGGGTCAGACAATTCTTGGAAGATCCGCGTTGTGAACGTCTGCCGGATGTCATCACTGATCGTTGGCGGCCGCGTGGGTCGGACTGGCCGGCTGAGCCACCCACCGACTCCGGTCTGAGGGCAGCGATCGCGGCCGTGCGGATGCTTCCGAAGTCCCTCGGAACAGGTGATCGCGCACCGGCGGTCTACCGGTCGGAGGTGCTCAGCCAGCTCGTCAGCCTCGCGTTCACCGCGGCCGCTACGAGCCTGTCAATCGACGACTTCGGCAATATCCTGCGTGTCGTGTTGACATCGTGGGTTCCTGTCGTCCTTGACCAGAGCGATGGGCCTGACGCGCCCAGCGCTGAGCTTGCCGACCTGTCACTTGCCGACCTGGCACTTGCCGACCTGGCACTCGATCTGGAGGAGACCGTGACCGCCGTCCTCGACGCACTCGACGGGACAGACCGCACTGTGCTGCGCATCAAGCTCACGGGAGGTCCCGACTCCGAGCTCGCCACCGAACTCAGCGTAAGTAGGCCGACCGCCGGGAGCTCCGATGTCTGAACAGCAACTGGCCGCCTGGTTGTCCACGGCGCTGCTCGCCGTGCCGACCGACCTCCGGGACCCCGACTTCCAGGAGAACGGACCGGTAGAGATACTCCCCGGCGATGTCTGCGTCGTCCGTTCGATGAACAGACGCTCGGGCCCGGGTCGCCTGCTCGTCGTCACGGATGCTGATGTTGCGGACGGTTGGTGCCAGGGCATGCTGGCCGGGATCGAGACCGAGCTCGCGACGGAGGCCGACGCCCTGCTCGCTCCGAGTCTCACGGGTCTCGGCTACGAGATCGCGGTGTACACGCGCTTCTCCGGTGCAGTGTGGATCATTCAGATCAGTCGCCGGATCGGTGCGGTCGCTGGGGAGGTGGTGGACCAGCTCCTCGCGCTGGCCTGGAGTGACGAGCCGGACGGGGTGGTTATCCCCCGTGGCGTCCCGCTCCAGCCCGCTGGGATCGATCCTCGCTATCCAGCGCTGGCGAGGATGTCGGCCGAGCTCGATCAGCTGACTGATCACTGCCATCGGCGGCGCGGCGACCTGGCGGCGCCGGTATTCGACCCTGCCGTCGGTCGGCTTGATGTCCTGAGGGCTATCGCCTCGGAGCCTGGATCACCTTCGGTCATGGCGAGCGCCGAGGCATCCCCGGAACTCGCCGATGAGCTGCTCACCTCCTTCCCCCAGCTCAGCAGGGATGAACAACGCGCCTTGCAGCCGGTCCTTGAGCGCGCCCTCTCCACGGGACCGCCGACGTCCTCGGTGGGCGCTGCCGGTGAGATCGCGAGCCATCACCGCGGGCAGGCGCTCACCCAGGTCGTTTCCAGAGCCGCAACTCGCGGTCCCATGGTTCCCATGGTCACGGTGCTGTCACACCGCCGCTGCTGGCGCGCAGCGCCGCAGCGGGCGAGGAGAATCTCCATCGAACACCGCCAGACGCTCATCGTTTTCACCCCGGTCAACGAGACCGACCTCGAAGTGGGGCTGTGATGCCACAGTCCCACTCGACCCGGCTCGTCGGCCTGGAGTTGAAGAACTTCAAATCGGTACGGCAGGCCGACATAACGATCGGTGCGCTCACCGTCATCGTCGGCGCGAACTCGACCGGCAAAAGCTCGATACTGCAAGCCCTCCTGGCCATGTCTCAGGTGACTCGACGGCGCATCGACGGCCACCGCTCCGCGCTCAACGATGAATTCGCCCGGCTCGGCACGTTCGAGGCGGTCCGCCATCAGCACTATGACCTCGCCGAGAATCTCGCGTTCACCGGGACCGTTCGCAGCGCCGACTCAGAGACCGCAGTGCTCGACGCGCTCATCTCGAGCGGGCAGGTTGGAACTCTCTTCGGCACGCCGCCGGCCGCGCCGGTTCGTGTTCGTGACTGGTTCTCCGCAGTCGCTGACCGGCCTCGGTTGGAGCACCCGACCGAACCAGGTGCTCCGGAGATCTCTCGCCAGCAGGTGGAGCGCGAGGTGCTGGAGGGATTCGAGGCAGAGCTATCGATGCGACGAGAGGCGAGCACCGTCGACGCCGAACCCCTTGAGGGCCTCGGGCCAGCACGTCTCGGTGATGCGCAGCGAGCCTGCGCGCGATACCTGGCCACGCAGGTGCGATATGTCGGCCCGCTCCGGCACCCGCCGTACCGGCCGTTCCCGTCCGCCCCCGACCCTGATCGCGGTGAGGTGGGTATCGAGGGGGAGTACGTCGCGTCGGTGCTCCAGACTCATAGGGGAACTAAGCGCCGTTATCCCGTACCGGGAGATGCGAAAGAGGAGCTTTTTCTCCTGGACGCGGTGAAGCGGTGGATGGTCCATTTCGGGCTCGCCGAGGACCTGAAAGTCCGCGAGGACACGCCGCTGGTTCTCGGCATCGACATAATACCGCCTGGACTGGAGCGAGCGGTGACCTTGTCGGCGGTCGGCGTCGGCGTCAGTCAAGTGGTGCCCGTCATTGTGCAGTGCCTGGTGGCCGGGCCTGGCGCCCTGGTTGTTCTCGAACAGCCGGAGTTACACCTGCACCCCGCTGCTCAGCAGTGCCTCGCGGACTTTCTCCTCGCGTGTATGGCTTGGGGCCAGAACCTGCTGGTGGAGTCGCACAGCGAGTACCTGGTTCTCCGGCTCCGCCGTCGGATCGCTGAGGACCAGACCGACCGGCTCAAAGATGACCTGGTGCTGCTCTTCGCCAGCCGTGACCATGACGGGGAGACGATGTACCAGCCTATCGAGCTCACCGACACCGGCGCCCTGGTCGAATGGCCTGACGGGTTCTTCGACCAAGGGTCTGACGAAGCTCACCAGCTGCTCATCGCTTCGGCCGCGAAGCGGCGCCAGGCTGGAGGAAGGGACTGACATGCTGCTGTCTCCGCATGAGCAGGAGAAGCTGCTCGTCCATGTGGCTGGTCAGTTGGCCAGGGAGCGCCGAGCGAGGGGTTTGCGGCTGAACTACCCGGAGGCCGTTGCGCTGATCACCTCGTGGGTGTTGGAGCGGGCGCGGGACGGGCGCGGTGTCGCTGATCTGATGGCGGGGGGCCAGCGGCTCCTGAGCCGCGAGGACGTCATGGACGGGGTGCCGGAAATGATGAGCTCGGTGCAGGTGGAGGCGACTTTCCCGGACGGCACGAAGCTCGTCACCGTGCACCTGCCAGTCCAGTGACTGACGGCACCGGGGTGCCCGGCGAGCTGCTGCTCGCGACGGAGCCTGTCGTTCTGGGGCCGGGGGCTGGGCGGGAACTGATGGTGCGCAATATCGGTGACCGGCCGGTGCAGGTGGGGTCGCACTACCACCTCGCGGCGGCGAACCCGGCACTGGAGATGGACCGCGAGGCCGCTGTCGGGATGCGGCTGGCGGTGTCGGCGGGTACGTCGGTGCGCTTCGAACCCGGCATCGAACGGATGGTGCGGGTCGTGCCGCTGGGTGGTACCCGCACCGTGCCCGGTCTGCGCCTGGATGCGGAGGATCCCAGTGGGTTGCCGGATCCCAGTGGGTTGCCGGATCCCAGTGGGAAACCCCACGGACCCGTCAGCGGAGGCCTGTGGACGGTGGAGCGCAGCCGTTACGCCACGCTTTACGGTCCCACCGAGGGTGACCGGGTACGACTGGCCGACACCGATCTGCTGCTGGAGGTCACCGAGGACCGGTGCCGAGGGCCGCACGGCGGCGACGAGGTGGTCTTCGGTGGGGGCAAGGTGATCCGGGAGTCGATGGGCCAGGCTCGGACCTCCCGGGCGGACGGCGCGCCAGACCTGGTGATCACCGGTGCGGTCGTGCTGGACCACTGGGGGGTCGTCAAGGCTGACATCGGGGTGCGCGACGGCCGGATCGTCGGCCTGGGCAAAGCCGGGAACCCGGACATCATGGACGGGGTGGATCCCACGCTGGTCATCGGCCCGGGGACCGAGGTGATCGCCGGTAACGGGATGATCCTGACGGCCGGTGCGGTGGACAGCCACGTGCACCTGATCAGCCCGCAGCAGGTACCCGAGGCGCTGGGGTCGGGCGTCACCACCCTGATCGGCGGTGGAACCGGCCCCGCGGAAGGAACCAAGGCGACCACCGTGACCCCGGGCGGGTGGTACCTGGCGCGGATGCTGGAGTCCCTCGACGAGCTGCCGGTGAACATCGCACTGCTCGGTAAGGGCAACACCGTGGGCGAGCCGGCGC
>JBOHFY010000479.1:0-2475 GCA_050699895.1 Pseudonocardiaceae bacterium | reverse complement strand
ACCGCCGCCCGGGTAGCCGACGAGATTCTGCGAGCCCGCGCCGTGGCCGAGCTGGCCGACGCTCTGGACGCCGAGCTGGACCGCATCGAGGGACGTTCGCTGCTCACCGACGTGGAACTGCCGCTCCTGGCCGAGCTGGCCACCCAGGAGGCAACCGGCATCGCCGTCGACGGTGACGTGCTGGCCGAGCTGGAAGCCGGCTTCGTGGCGGCGGCGAAACAAGCCGAGCAGGACTGCTACGCGGTAATCGGTGCGGAGGTCAACCTGGGCTCACCCAAGCAGCTGCAGGTGGTGCTCTTCGACAAGCTGGGCATGCCCAAGACCAAACGTATCAAGACCGGATACACCACCGACGCCGACGCGCTGCAGACACTCTACGAATCCACCGAACACCCGTTCCTGGCGCACCTGCTGGCGCACCGCGACGCGACCCGGCTCAAGACCACGGTGGAGGGGCTGATGAAAGCCGTGGCCGATGACGGACGGATCCACACCACCTACAACCAGACCATCGCCGCGACCGGCCGGCTGTCCTCCACCGAACCGAATCTGCAGAACATCCCGATCCGCACCGAATCCGGGCGCCGAATCCGGCGGGCCTTCGTCGTCGGCGATGGCTATGCGGAACTGATGACGGCGGACTACAGCCAGATCGAGATGCGGATCATGGCGCACCTGTCCCAGGACACCGCGCTGATCGAGGCGTTCACCTCGGGGCATGACTTCCACGCCGCCACCGCGGCGCGGGTATTCGCGGTAGACGCCGCCGCAGTCAGCGGCGAGCAGCGCGCCAAGATCAAGGCGATGAACTACGGCCTGGCCTACGGCCTGTCCGCGTTCGGGCTGTCCGCGCAGCTGCGGATCTCCACCGAGGAGGCTCGCGAGCTGATGGAGGAATACTTCGCGCGATTCGGCGGCGTTCGCGACTACTTGCGCACGATCGTGGAGAAGGCCCGGATGGACGGCTACACGGCCACCATCATGGGGCGTCGGCGCTCCCTGCCCGACCTGGTCAGCGACAACCGGCAGCGCCGCGAAATGGCCGAGCGGATGGCGCTCAACGCGCCGATCCAGGGCAGCGCCGCGGACATCATCAAGGTCGCGATGCTGGGCGTCGCCCAGGCGTTGCGGGCTGAGGGGCTGCGCTCCCGAACGCTGCTGCAAGTGCACGACGAACTGGTGTTGGAGCTCGCCCAAGGCGAGCGGACCCCACTAGAAGCGCTAGTACGCCGCGAGATGGCCGCGGCGTACACCCTCAACGTCCCCCTAGAGATCTCCGTAGGAGTCGGCCCCAGCTGGCACGCCGCCGCCCACTGAACCCGAGTGACGCACATCAGCGTCAGGCGCGACGGCAGCAGAAGATCGCGGTGCCGGGGAACAGGGCGCCGCGTAGCGGGCTCCACTGGCCCCATACGCGGTGCAGAGTGAGGGGCCATTCCGGCTCGACCAGGTTCTCTAGCGTCAAACCCGCGGCAACGATCTCCCGGACGCGGTCGCCCAGGGTGCGGTGGTGCTCCACGTAGGTGGGGTTGCCCAGGCCGTCCACCTCGACGTACGGCACACGGTCGAAATATGACTGCGCCACCGTCAAGCCGGCCTCCCCAGGATCGTCGGGGAAGACCCAGCGCAGCGGATGGGTCACCGCAAAGACCCACCGACCGCCGGGGCGCAGCACCCGGGCGACCTCCCGCATCACCGCAGCCGAGTCCGCGACGAACGGCACCGCACCGAACGCCGAGCAAGCGAGATCGAAACTGCTCTCGGCGAAGGGCAGTCGAGTGGCGTCGGCCTGCACCAGGGGGACCGAGGTTGCGGTGTCGCGGGCCGCGCGCACCGCATGCCGCAGCATTCCAGCCGACAGGTCCAGGCCGACCACCCGCGCCCCCTGGGCAGCCAGCCAGCGCGCGCAGGGGGCCGACCCGCAACCGACTTCGAGCACGGCCCGGCCCGCCAGCTCACCGAGCAAGCCGACGCCCGACTCGCGAAGCCCCTCCGGGCACCAGAGAAAATCGGCCGAGCCCAGGTCCTCGCCATGCGCGGCGAGGTAGTCCGCGGCGTCAGCATCCCACCAGCGACGGTTCGCCGCGATCGTCTCCGCGTCGCTGACCAGCTGATTCAGTACGCCGGCAGTGTCCAGGACCGCCTCGGCTCGACCATGGGAACCCAGCGGGATCGTCCCATCACTGTCGTGCCCTGGTTGCGGCTCGCCTGTCACTAGGGCAGTCTCTCACCAAGAGACAGGCGAGCGCCGGGGGTCAGGTTTGCTGCTCTGACTCCCGCCTGGGTAGGATGAGGTTTGCGCTGTGGCTTCGTGCTGCCCGCAGCCAGACAACCCGACCACTCGACCCTATCCCTTCGGAGCACCCCACCGCATGCCCACCGACACCACCACCGCCCCGACCGTACAGCAGGTCGCGATCAACGCCGTCGGGACGGCGGAGGACTTCCTCTCCGCCATCGACAAGACCATAAAGT
>JBOHFY010000478.1:0-2802 GCA_050699895.1 Pseudonocardiaceae bacterium | reverse complement strand
TCACCGGCCTGGGCCGGTGATCCACGGGAAGGTCACCCACAGCGGGCACACCCCACTCGCGGGTATCGCCCTGACCCTCACGGACCTGTCCGGCCGGCAGCTCGACCGCGACTACTCCGATCCCGGCGGGCATTACCGGCTTGGGCCCCCCGGCGGCGGCAGCTACCTGGTCATCTGCGCCTCGACGGCACACCAGCCCGGTATCGCGCTGGTCGCGGTGGCCGATGTGCCGGTGCGCCACGACTTCATGCTCGCGGGAGCTGGCGCGAGCCTGTCCGGCACGGTGCACACCGCCAGTGCCGGCGCGCCGGTGCCCGAAGCACTGGCTACCCTGCTGGACGCTGAGGGCCACGTGATCGGCGCGGCGATTACCGGTATCGACGGTGCGTTCGTGTTTGACGACCTGCGGGCGGGGGCTTACACCGTCACCGTCAGTGGGTACCCCCCGGTGGCCGCCGAGGTGCACCTCGGCCTCGGAACCTCTACCGAGACCGTGATCACGCTGGGGCATTCCCCCGCGGGGACTTCCCCCGCTTCCCGGCTACCGGGCGGTGAGCTCGGCCGCGGCGGCCCGGACCTCGTGCTCGCTGGCGCCGGTGGCCACCAGCTTGCGGTACCGGTTGAGCAGCCGGGGCGCGTGGAAAGCCAGTACGGCGACGAGGGTGCCGCCGGCGAAGTAGCCCGCCACCGTGCCCTTGATCGCACCGGGATCGTGCAGCACCTCGACGGACGTGGCGAGATCGCAGCGCCCGATTAGCTGCAGCGTCAGCCCGTACTGGTCGGACCAGAAGTAGGGCACCACGTTGGCCAGACGGGCGACCGGCCTTCCGGCGATCCGCTGGGCGACGACCGCGGCCTGCTCGGCGGCCGAGGTCCAGTGCTCGATGCGTGGGTGGTCCCCGACTACGGGGTGCCGCCAGGCGGCGACGTCGCCGACCGCGTAGACGTTGCTCGTGCCTTCCACCAGGCCGGTGACGTCGCAAAGCAGCCCGCCTTCGGTGGGTACCCCGAGTCCGGCGAGCCACCCGGCGTCGAGCACGGTGCCCACTCCGACCACGCCGCAGTCGGCCCGCACGGTGCTCCCGTCGGCCAACCGCGCGGCGATCCCGCTATCGCCGTCCAGAAAGCTGTCGAGCTGGGCACCGCAGCGCACCGTCACCCCGTTGTCGGTCTGTAGTTGGGCGCATAGCTGGCCCATCCGCTCGCCGAGAACTCGGGCGAACGGCACCGGCAGCGCTTCCAGCATGGTTACCTCAAGGCCGGCCGCGCGGGCGGTGGCGGCGACCTCGGCACCGATGAAGCCGGCCCCGACCACCAGCAGTGAGCGGGCCCGGGAGATCGAGTCCCGCAGCGCGCGGCAGTCCTCCAGCGTGCGCAGGACATGCAGCTCCGGGTGGTCGGGCTGACCGGGTAGCCGCCGTGGCCGCACCCCGGTTGCCACCACCAGCGCGTCGTAGCGCAGCCGGGTGCCGTCGCCCAGCTCGACGCGTGCGCCCTCGACGCCGACCGCGGCGGTGCCCAAGCGCAACGAGACATCAAGGTCGGCCAGCTCACCGCGGTGGAGAGTGGCCCGTTCCTCGGGCCACTGCCCGGCGAGGATCTGCTTGGACAGCGGGGGCCGGTCGTAGGGCTCGTGCGGCTCGTCGCCGACAAGGCTGATCTTGCCGGGAAACCCCTCCGCGCGCAGGAACTCAACGGTACGCAGGCCGCCCAGCCCAGCGCCGATGACCACCACGTGAGCCATGCTCTCCTCCGGTCTCAGGGCGCACGCGAAAGCCCCGCCGCAGGCTAGTCCTCCCGCGTGCGCCCTCAGCTGACCAGGAGTGGACGCTGGCCGGTCCCGAGCTCCCGGCGTTCCTCCTCGGTCAGCCCTCCCCAGACCCCATAGGGTTCCCGCACGGCCAGCGCGTGGCGGCGGCATTGCTCCAGAACTGGGCAGCCCCGGCAGATCGCCTTGGCCCGGTTGGCGCGGCGTGATCGTGCTGAGCCACGTTCGCCGTCCGGATGGAAGAAGACGCTGCTGTTCAGCCCCTGGCAGGAGCCCTTGAGCTGCCAGTCCCACTCGTGAGCGACCGGTTTCGGAAGTCGTCGAGTGTTCGCCATCTCCACTACCGTCCTCGCTGGTCGATCGGTCCCGCAGGTTGTTCGATTGATACCCGTCATGCGGTGCCGGCAAACCTGGCCTGAGCTCCCCCCACCCGGCGTGTTCGGCATCGGGCGCATGGTGTGCGACCCCTGATGTACGCAAGTGCCAGTCATCGGGCATAATGACGTTGCGATGCTGACACTAATGCTGGTGCAGCCGAGGTCGACTGTGAGCGCTTTCGCGGCGCTGGAGCTTCTCCGTAGGACTGCGGGGTGGCCACGCATCAGCGGCCACCATCTTTACTGGAGAGGACCACCCCCGCGTGCCGTCGAACCACCCCGCCCTGGGGCAGCCATGCAGTTTCCGCGAGCTGGGAGTGCCCGAGGAACTGCTCACCGTGCTTACCCGGCAGGGCATTACCACAGCATTTCCGATCCAGGCCGCGACGCTGCCGGACGCACTCGCCGGTCGTGATGTGCTTGGCCGCGGCCGAACCGGCAGTGGCAAGACGCTTGCCTTCGCGATCCCGACGATCACCGCGCTGGCCCGATCCGGGCTGCGTCGCACCGCCGGCCGCCCGCGCGCACTGGTGCTCGTGCCCACCAGGGAACTCGCCAACCAGGTTGCCGACACCTTCGCCCCGCTGGCCGCCGGGCTGGGGCAGCGGGTCACCACCGTCTACGGCGGGGTCGGCCAGGGTCGGCAGGTATCCGCAC
>JBOHFY010000477.1:0-11577 GCA_050699895.1 Pseudonocardiaceae bacterium | reverse complement strand
ATCGCGTTGTAGAGGAACAGCAGCTCGCCGGCCGGGGCGTGCCCGGACACATGGACTTTCGCGGTGCCTTGGTGCACCACCGAGGCACCCAGCCTGGTCAGCCCGTTGACCACCCGGAACACCGAGGTCTCGTTGCCGGGGATGAGTGAACTGGCCAGCACGACGGTGTCCCCCGAGCGGATCCGGATCTGCCGGTGCTCACCGCGAGCCATCCGGGACAGGGCCGACAATGGCTCGCCCTGCGAGCCGGTGGAGACGAACATCACCCGGTGCTCGGGCATCACCATCGCTTCCTCGAGATCCACCAGTAGGCCAGGCGGGACCCGGAGCAGCCCAAGATCGGCGGCGAGGCCCATGTTGCGCACCATCGAGCGGCCCACCAGCGCCACCTTGCGTCCGCGCGCCTCGGAGACATCCAAGACCTGCTGTACCAGGTGCACATGGCTGGCGAAACAGGCCACGATGACCCGCTGGGTGGCCTTGCCGATCACCGAGTCCAGCACCGGGCCGATGTCCCGCTCCGAGGTGACGAAACCGGGCACCTCGGCGTTGGTGGAGTCGATCAGGAGCAGGTCCACCCCCTCGTCCCCGAGTCTGGAGAACCCGGCGAGATCAGTCAGCCGCCCGTCGAGTGGTAGCTGGTCCAGCTTGACGTCACCGGTGTGCAACACGAGTCCGGCCGAGGTGCGGATGGCCACCGCCAGCGCGTCGGGGATGGAGTGGTTCACCGCGAAGAACTCGCAGTCGAACGGCCCGCAGCGGTGCCGGGTACCCTCCGCGACCTGCACCAACTGAGGTTTCTGGTGGTGCTCGCGGCACTTCTCCCGGACCAGGGCGAGAGTGAACTCAGAACCCACCACCGGCAGGTCGGGACGGAGCTTGAGCAGGAACGGCACCGCCCCGATGTGATCCTCGTGCCCATGGGTGAGCACCAGCGCCTCGATGTCGTCCAACCGGTGCTCGATCGCCCGGAAGTCGGGCAGGATCAGATCGACCCCGGGCGCGTCGTCCTCGGGGAACAGCACTCCACAATCCACCACGAGCAGCGCCTTGGCGTGCTCGAAGACGGTCATGTTGCGGCCGATCTCCCCGATACCGCCGAGGGCGACCGTGCGCAGGCCGCCCTCGGGCAGCGGCGGCGGCGCGGTGGTGGGCAGGCCCGGCACGGGCAGCGGGGTGCCAGTGAGGACGGCGCTCACGCGAGGACCCCGGCCTGCGCCAGCGCCGAAGCGATCGCGGTGACCTGCTCGGGCTCGGCGGCGACCTGTGGCAGCCGGGGCTCACCGACCTCAAGCCCGGTCAGCCGCAGTGCCGCCTTGCCGAAAGCCACCCCGCCAGCCACCCGGAAGGTTCGGATCAAGCCGAGGGTGGCGGCGTGCACCTGCCGCGCCGTGCGCACCTCGCCGGCCTCAAATGCGGTGATCATGGCCCGCAGCCGGTCTGGCACAACATTGCCGATGACGCTGACGAACCCCACCGCGCCCACCGACAGCCACGGCAGGTTGAGCTCGTCGTCCCCGCAGTAGTAGGCCAGGTCGGTGCTGGCGATGATCTCCGCGCCGACGCCGAGGTCTCCCCTGGCATCCTTCACCGCGACGATCCGTGGATGTTCAGCTAACCGGTAGAGGCTCTCCCGCGCGATCGGCACCACAGAGCGCGGCGGGATGTCATAGAGCATCACCGGCAGGTCGGTAGCGTCAGCGACCGCGGTGAAGTGCGCGACCAACCCGGCCTGCGGCGGGCGGGAGTAGTACGGGGTCACCACTAGCAAGCCGTGCGCACCGGCCCGCGCCGCCTGCTGAGCCAGCCGCACGCTGTGCGCCGTGTCGTAGGTTCCGGCACCGGCCACCACGGCGGCCCGGTCCCCAACCGCCTGCACCACCGCTCGCACCAGGTCCTCCTTCTCCACGTCCGTGGTGGTCGGCGACTCGCCGGTAGTGCCGTTCACCACCAGCCCGTCGCAACCCCGCTCCACCAGCTGGTGGGCGAGTTTTCCGGCGGTGTCCAGATTCAGGTCACCGTCGGCGGAGAACGGGGTGACCATGGCGGTGAGCACCCGGCCGAAGGGCCGGCCGGACGCGGATGTCGGTACGGTACACATATCTGGACGCTACCGTTGACCGTCAGAACACCGGTGGGGGCGGTCAGCTCGGCGGTACTGACTAGAATCCTCGCCGGCTGTCCTGAAGGCGCTGGACGTCCGTCTGGTCACCCTGCACGTCAACCATCGCCTCGGCACGGCCGTAGGCATGCAGCGTCAGTTCCTCGGGCGGACCGACAACGGTGACACTGCGCCGGCCACGCCGAACAACGCGCTCCGTGCCGTCCGGGCGGCGCAGCACGACACCGACCGGCGAGTGCCGGTAGCACAGCCGAGCGAGCCGGGGCAGCACGGCCCAGAGCGCCTCGGCACGGTCCGGGTCGGCCGCCCGCCGTTCCCACCCCCGTCCGACCCGCCGCACGTCCTCGTGGTGGACGAAGAACTCCACCCCGTTGATCTTTTCGCCGATCGGTCCCAGGCGCATCAGCGACCACCAGGGCGGCCCATTGCGGACCAGGTCAACAAGCTCCGGCCAGGGCCGCTCGGCAGTGCCACGCTGCGCTCGAGCGGCCAGCCCGGCTAACGGCGGTAGCAAGATGCCCACGGCGGCAACCGGTCGGCCCTCCCGGACCACCAGATGCGCCGCCAGGTCACGGGTCGTCCACCCAGCGCAGAGCGTCGGGGCGTCGGGACCAAGCCGATCCATCAGATTGCACAATTCGTGTCGCTCACTGGCCGCGAGCGTCTGCTCCCCCACCGTCAGGTCACCCTTCTCGATCAGGTCCGGCCGAGATGAGCTCGATCCGCAGCAGCACGCGCGCCTCACGCTCCATCGCCGCCCGGTAGTCATCCCAGTCCGGGTGTTCCCCGGACAGCCTCCGGTAGTAGTCCACCAGCCCATCCATCGCCTCGGGCAGCTCGACGATCCGCACCAAGCCACCGACCTGGATCCAGCGTCCGTAGAACCCATTAGGCAGCACGCACAGCCAGGCTCGCGGGTCCCGGCGTAGGTTACGCACCTTGAACGCCGTCTCCCGGGTGCTCACCACCACCCGGCCCTGGCCGTCGACCGTCGCCACCACCGGGGACATCTGCGGGGTGCCGTCCTGACGCAGAGTGGCGAGCACCGCATGGTGCTGCTCGGCGACAACGGCCCGAGCCTGGTCTAGGTCCATGACTGCACGCTACTCAGCTCTCCGGCACGAACGGGCTGGAGGCGATCTCGGTACCGTCAGGCAGCGCACGGATCTCGAAGTCGCTGAACACGTGGGGTGCCGCTGTGCGCAGCTGACGCAGGCACAACAACGCCAGCGCGCGGATCTCCACGTCGGCGTGCTCGGTAGCCCGCATCGCGATAAAGTGCCGCCAAGCCCGATAATTGCCGGTGACCACGACCCGGGTCTCAGTGGCGTTGGGCAGTACCGAGCGAGCCGCCTGGCGGGCCTGCTTACGGCGCAGCGTGGCGTTCGGCTCATCGGCGAAGCGCTTCTCCAACCCGGCGAGCAGGTCATTGTAGGCCCGCTGGCTGGCCGCAGCCGCGGCGTGGAACAGCTGGTGTAGCTCGGGGTCTCCGGCGATGACGTCCGGCTCGACCATGGCGGCGGTCCGCTCGGGGACATAGCGCTGGGACAGCTGCGAGTACGAAAAGTGCCGGTGCCGGATCAGCTCGTGGGTCAACGACCGCGACACACCGGTGAGGTAGAAGCTGACCGTGCCATGTTCCAGCACCGAGAGATGACCGACCTCAAGGATGTGTCTCAGATAGCAGGCATTCGTGGCGGTCGCCGGGTTGGGCTTGCGCCACGATTGGTAGCAAGCCCGGCCGGCGAACTCGGCTAGTGCCTGCCCTCCGTCGGCATCGGTAGACCACGGGACGTCGGCGGGCGGAAAGAACTCGGTCTTGGCGACGAGCTGGACCCGCAACGCCACGGTACTCACCTCGGCGCTACTCACGGCGGCGTCAACGTCGTCAGGTTGGCTCACGGCACCACTCCTCATCACCTGGGCATCACCTGGGCCCGGTTCTCCAGCGCCCGCAGCGTACTGCGACACCAATGACGTCTTGACTGACGTCAAATTAGACGCCATATTTGACGTCATGGATCTCACCCCGTACATCAGCCAGCTGCGCGAAGACCTCACCGCCGCCGCGTCCGCGGGCGATGAGCAGACCCGGCACACCGCGGCCGCGCTGGGCGTCGCGCTGGAACCCGCCGCCCGACTGGCCATCATGAATGCGCTGTCTGACCTCGCCGCGGAAGTCACCATGGCGCTGGCGGACCGGGTGGTGGAGGTGCGCCTCGACGGCCGTGATGTGCGGGTCGCGGTGAGCTCGCCTTCCGAGCCCGAGCCCGGGCCCTCCGAGCCCGGCGCGGCCCCCTTCAGCGACGCGGGCGGCGACATCAGGCGGATGACCCTGCGGCTGATCGACCAGGTCAAGACCCAAGCTGAGCGTGCCGCAGCCGAGCAGGGCGTTTCCCTGAACACCTGGGTCTCGCAAGCTGTCGCGGGCGCGCTGCGCGGTGAGCCGTGGAACGCGCCGCGATGGGCCCCAGGCGATCGCCGCGGTCGCAATCGGGTCCAGGGCTGGGTCCAGGGCTGACCAACCCGGGGCTGACCAACCCGGGGCTGACCACTCTCGTTGAGGAGAAATCGTGGAGCACGACGGCACCGACCCATCGGCCCTCCGGCAACAGGACTTCACGTGCGAAGGACCGATCGACATCTGGGCCGAGCTCGATAGCGGACGGCTGGACATCACGCTGGACCACGGCGCTGCCCCCCATGGGGTAACCGTGCGGATCCACCCCGACCTGACCGGCCAGCAGCCGTGGCAGGGAGGGATCGGCGGCCTACTGACCTGGCTGGGCGAACAGACCGGGACGACCCCAGTGGGCGAGCTGGCCGCCGAGGCGGCGAGCCGCACAGTGATCGACTTTACCGGGCAGCGGCTCACCGTCCGCACTCCTCGGGAGCACCCGCTGCGCACTGTGCCGCTGATAATCCAGGTGAACGCGCCATCGGGCTCATCGATCAGCGCTCGCGCCGGCTCCGCGGACGTCGCCGTCACCGGAGTGGCCGCCAGATTGGATGCCGCGACCGGCTCCGGGCAGGTCCGGGCGCAGCGCTGCACCGGTGCGGCTGAGGTCCGCACCGGATCGGGCGACGTGCGGCTCGGGACGGTCCTGGGCCGGCTGCGGGTGCGGACCGGCTCGGGGCAGATCGACGTGATCAGCGTCGAGGGCGCTGAGGGCAGCGGCACCGTACACACCGGTTCCGGCGACGTCCGGCTGGGTTCGGTCAACCTGGGCGCGATCAAGCACGACGTCAGCGCTCGCACCGGCAGCGGTGACCTCACGGTAGTCGACGCCCGCGCGGGCGGCCTCGAGCTCATGACCGGTTCGGGGCAGCTGCGGGTAGGGATCCACCCCGGCGTACTCGCCGAGCTGGACCTCAGCTCCGGCTCCGGGCGCGCGCGCAGCGACCTGCCGGTCGGCGGGCCGCCTGCCGAGGGCGACGTCGCGCTCCGGGTGCGGGCCCGCACCGGATCGGGCGACGCGCTGGTCACCGCAGCACCTTCGTGACCGCCATGGACCCAGCCCGACGGCTGGTCGCGGCGCCGAGGGCCCCGACCAGGTCCCCGCGCTGACCCATGGCGATCTCCTCCAGCTCGAGCCATCCAGCCATCTCCCGCAGCGCCCCGGCGAGCTCCGCGACCACCCGTGAGGTGTCGCCGATCCCGGGCTCGGCGAAGGCACCCGGCACCCGCAGCAGGCCGGCGGCGCGATCGGCCTTGAGATCGACCCGGGCGACCAGCTCTCCATCCAGCAGAAAGGGGAACACGTAGTAGCCGTGGCTGCGCCGGTGCTCCGGAACGTAGATCTCGGTCCGGTAATGGAAACCGAACAACCGCTCGGTGCGCGCCCGGTCCCAGATCAGCGGATCGAACGGGCACAGCAAGGCGGCGCCGGTGATCCGCCGCGGGGTGCGGGCATCGCGGTGCCGGTAGGCCGGGGCCCGCCAGCCCCGGACCAGCACCGGTTCCAGCTCACCGGCCTCCACCAGTTCCGCGACCGCTAGCCTGCTGCGCTCCGGTCGTAGCCGGTAGTAGTCCCGCAGGTCGGGCTCGGTGGCTATCCCCAGCGCGGCGCTGGCCTGGGCGACCAACTCACGGGCGCCCTCGTCGGCGTCAACCCGACGAGCGAGGACCTCGGCCGGCAGCACCCGCTCGGGCAGGTCATAGAGACGCTCGAATCCGCGCCGCGTGCCGGTGGTGAGCTCACCCATGCCGAAGAGCCACTCACAGATCCGTTTGGTATCGGTCCGATTCCACCACGATCCCGGCGCCGAGCTGGCTCCGCTACCCCACTCCCGCTCCAGAGTGCCCGCGCCGACCGGACCGTACTCCTTGACCGCGTTCAGCACGGCTGAGACCAATCCTGGCGCCTGGGCCGCGAGCTCGCCGTACTGGTGCCACCAGCCCGGCTTCTTGGCCCCTGAGTGCAGTAGCGGCCAGTCGTGCACCGGAACCAAGCTCGCCTCATGCGCCCAGCACTCCACCAGCAGGCGAGGACGGCGCAGCGGGTACGCCCAGGCGGCACCGTCGAGCAGTTCTCTCGGGTAGGGGCCCAACCGGCTGAACACCGGCAGGTAGTGCGCCCGGGCCAGCACGGTAACTGAGTCAAGCTGCAGCAGCCGGATCCGACCCAGCACCCGCAGCAGGTGCCGCTGCGTCACCACTCCAGCGGGCCGCGGATCAGTGAACCCCTGCGCAGCCAGCGCCGTGCGCCGCGCCGCGCCCACTCCCAGGATCTCCATAGTCACCGATGCTGTCATCCAACCCCGACAATCCCCGCGCCCACCAGCTCGACATGGAGATATACCGGGGTTATAACGACCCCGATAGCCCCGACATGCCTCCATGTCGGGTACCGCATAGCGTGAGTGGCATGGCACTGGCTCGGGTGCGTGCGGCGACGCTTGAGGATGCTCCCACGCTGGCCGCGCTGCATCGCGCGACCTGGCGGGCCGCCTACTCCGAGCTGTTGCCGCCTGGGACCCTTGACGGGCTGGACGCGCCGCACGTGCGGCAAGCCTGGGCCGACACCGTTCAGGGCGGGGCCACGGTGCTGATCGCCACCGAGGGCGACGATCCGGTGGGATTCGTGGTGGCCGGCCCGGCACCCGAGGACGACGTGGCTGCCGCCGACGGCACACTGCCAGCCGACGCGGCGCGCACGATGCTGGTCAGCACTCTGCTGGTGGAACCGAGGTGGGGGCGCCGAGGCCACGGCGGGCGGCTGCTCGCCACGGCCGCAACGATGCTGCGCGATGCCGGCGCCACCCGCGCAATCGTCTGGGTGCCCGCCAGGGACGCCGCCTCGCTGAGCTTCTACCGGCGCGCCGTGTGGACCCCCGACGGCACCGTGCGCACCCTGGACGCGGCCGGCCGCCCCCTCCGCGAGCTCCGCCTCACCGGCCCCCTCAACCTCACACTCACCTGACCGCTGGCTACCCAAAGCGCCATTCGGAGCCGAATGGCGATCGGGAACCTACAGGTCGAGTAGGAGGTCTAGGCCTAGGGTGAGGCCGGGGCGGGTGGGGACTGTGCGGATGGAGAGGAGGACGCCGGGCATGAATGCTGCGCGGTCTAGCGTGTCGTGGCGAATCGTCAACGTCTCGGCCTCGGTGCCCAGCAACACCTCCTGGTGCGCGACAAGCCCGGTCAACCGCACCGCATGCACTCGCACCCCGTCAACGTCAGCGCCCCGAGCGCCGGGTAGGGCACGGGTGGTGACATCCGGGGACGGGCCCATCCCAGCCTGCGCGCGGGCGGCCGCGATGAGCGCCGCGGTGCGGGCCGCAGTGCCCGACGGTGCGTCGGCCTTGCGCGAGTGATGCAGTTCCACAATCTCCACCGACTCGTAGAACCGGGCGGCCATCGTGGCGAACCGCATCGACAGGATCGCCCCGATGGCGAAGTTGGGGGCGATCAACACCCCGAGGTCGGGCTTGGGCGCAAGCCATTCGCGGACCTGGGTCAGCCGAGCCTCCGTGAAGCCGGTGGTGCCCACTACGGCGTGGATGCCCTGGTCCACGCAGAAGCGCACGTTATCCATCACCACGTCGGGATGAGTGAAATCGACGACCACCTCCGCACCCGCGTCGGCGACGTTGAACATCCAGTCACCCGCGTCCACCATCGCGACGAGTTCCATATCAGCGGCGGCATCCACGGCCTTGCACACCTCAGTGCCCACGCGACCGCGAGCCCCGAGTACCCCGACCCGGATCGGGTTTGCTTCCGAGCGGTTCTCGGCCCCGGACATGTGCTCAGCGGGGATCATGTGCAATCAACTCCGCTATCTCATCGGGTAGGTCCTCCGCACCAGCGTAGGGGCCCGCCACGGCGACGGTAATCGGTCGGCGCAGCAGCTCGCGGGCGAGCTCACCGACCTGCTCCCCGGTCACCGCGGCAATCCGTCGTAGCTCGTGTTCGACGGTGTGATGCTCGCCGTGATCGAGCTCCTCGGTGCCGATCCGGGTCATCCGGGATCCGGCATCCTCCAGGTCAAGCACCAGCCCGCCACTCAGCTGCCCCTTGCCACGAGCCAACTCGGTATCGGAAAGGCCGTCCCGGGCCACGTCAACCAGCACGTCACCGACCACCGCCGCCACCTCACCCAGCCGGCCCGGGGAACAGCCGGCGTAGATCGACAGGCTGCCGATGTCGGCGTAACAGTCCACCGCGGAATACACCGAATAGGCCAGCCCGCGCTGCTCGCGGACCTGCTGGAACAACCGGGAACTCATCCCACCACCCAGCGCGGCGTTGAGCACGCCGAGCACGTACCGCCGGTCGTCGTGCCGGTCGATGGCCCGCACCCCCAGCATGAGATGGACCTGTTCCGAGGAGTCGGGGCACAACGCCAATGCGCGCCGGCCGGTGATCGTGGCCTGGCCGCGACGCGGGCGCACGGGTTGCGCGCTCCCGGTCAGGTGGTGGCCGAAACCGCGGGCCAGCGCCGCCAATACCGCGCCGTGCGTGACGTTGCCGATCACCGTCAGCACCATCCGCTCTGGCGTGTAGCGCCGCCGATAGAAGCGGTGCAGCGCCTCGCGACTCATCCTGGTGACCGACTCCTCAGTGCCCAGCACCGGGCGAGCAAGGGGATGTGACCCGAACAAAGCGGCGCAGAACTCGTCATGCACCAGATCCTCCGGGTCGTCGTCCCGCATCGCGAGCTCCTCGAGCACCACACCCCGCTCGGTGTCCACGTCAGACTGCTTAAGCAGAGCGTCACCCAGCACGTCGCACACCAGATCGACGGCGAGCTCGAGGTCGGAGTCGAGCACGTGCGCGTGATAGCAGGTGTGCTCCTTGGTGGTGAACGCATTGAGCTCACCACCCACCGCGTCGATCTCCTGGGCGATCGCCACCGCAGAGCGCCGCGTGGTGCCCTTGAACAGCAAGTGCTCCAGGTAGTGCGCCGCGCCAGCCACCGCAACAGGCTCGTCCCGCGAGCCGACCGCCACCCACATCCCTACCAGGGCCGAGCGCGAAGCGGGCAGCTGCTCGGTGAGCACCCGCAACCCGCAGGGCAACACGGTGCGCTGGAGCGTGTTGCCCTGGAGCCGCGTGGTCACGCGCCGGCCGGGACCTCAGCCGTGTCCGCAGCGGGGTCAAGACCCGAGGCGGGGGCTGTGTCATCTCCGCTGACCGGCACCAGACTGATCTTGCCGCGGTTGTCGATATCAGCCACCTCGACGCGCAGCTTGTCGCCGACCTTCACCACGTCCTCAACTTTGCCGATGCGCTTGCCATTGCCCAGCTTGGAGATGTGCACCAGGCCATCCTTGCCGGGTACCAGCGAGACGAAGGCGCCGAAGGCGGCGGTCTTCACCACGGTGCCGAGGAATCGCTCCCCGACCTTGGGCAACTGTGGGTTGGCGATGGCGTTGATCCGGTCGATGGCAGCCTCAGCGGACGGGCCGTCGTTGGCGCCGACGTAGATCGTGCCGTCGTCCTCGATGGAGATGTCCGCGCCAGTCTCTTCGGTAATCGAGTTAATCATCTTGCCCTTCGGGCCGATCAACTCGCCGATCTTGTCAACCGGGATCTTGATAGCGGTGACACGCGGGGCATACGGGCTCATCTCGTCCGGCCCGTCGATGGCCTGGGCCATCACCGCGAGGATGGTCAGCCGAGCGTCTCGGGCCTGAGACAGTGCCCCGACCAGGACGTCCGACGGGATTCCGGTCAACTTGGTGTCCAGCTGCAACGCGGTCACGAACCCGCTGGTGCCAGCGACCTTGAAGTCCATGTCACCAAAGGCATCCTCGGCGCCCAGAATATCTGTGAGCGCGACAAAAGCGTCCTTGCCATCAACCTCGCCCGACACCAGACCCATGGCGATACCCGCCACTGGCGCCTTGAGCGGAACCCCCGCGTTGAACATCGACATCGTGGACGCGCAGACCGAACCCATCGATGTCGAGCCGTTGGAGCCCAACGCCTCGGAAACCTGGCGGATCGCGTAGGGGAACTCCTCGCGGCTGGGCAGCACCGGGATCAGCGCCCGCTCAGCCAGCGCACCGTGACCGATCTCACGCCGCTTGGGCGAGCCCACCCGGCCGGTCTCACCGGTGGAGAACGGTGGGAAGTTGTAGTGGTGCAGGTAGCGCTTGGTGGTCTCGGGACCCAGTGAGTCGATCTGCTGCTCCATACGCAGCATATTCAGCGTGGTAGCACCGAGAATCTGGGTCTCACCACGTTCGAACAGCGCCGAGCCATGAGCCCGGGGACTCATGTCGACCTCAGCCGAGAGCGGCCGGATATCGGTGATACCGCGGCCGTCAATGCGCACCTTGTCACGCAGGATGCGCTGGCGTACCGCTGACTTGGTCACGGCTCGGAACGCGGCGCCGATCTCTTTCTCCCGGCCCTCGAAGCGCTCAGCCAGCCGCTGCAGGGCGCCGGCTTTGAGCTCGTCGAGCTGACTCTCCCGCTCTTGCTTGCCCGCGATGGCCAAGACCCGCGCCAGCTCGTCGGCCACCGCCGCACGGACGGCATCCAGGACATCGGGCTGGTAAGCGGGGAAGGTGGGGAACTCCAGCTCCGGGCGGCCGGCCGCCACGGCCAGCTCCCGCTGGGCCTGGCACAAGGTACGAATGAACGGCTTGGCGGCCTCCAGCCCGGCGGCCACCACCTCCTCGGTCGGAGCCTGGGCGCCACCGGCAATCAGCTCGATAACGGCCTCGGTGGCCTCAGCCTCGACCATCATGATCGCCACATCGCTGGTGGGGCCCTCCCCCACCACCCGGCCCGCGACGACCATATCGAATACCGCGCGACCGATCTGCTCATACGTCGGGAAAGCGACCCACTGGCTGGCGCCGTCGTCGTTTCGCACCAAAGCTACCCGGGTAGCGCCGATCGGGCCCGAGAACGGCAGGCCGGACAGCTGAGTGGACGCTGACGCGGCATTGATCGCGAGTACGTCGTAGGGGTCAGCCGGGTTGAGGCTGAGCACGGT
>JBOHFY010000476.1:0-3776 GCA_050699895.1 Pseudonocardiaceae bacterium | reverse complement strand
TTGTCGTGGTGGTAGGTCGGCCAGTCGGCGGGCCCGACCGCGACCGGCGCGGCCGCCCCCGGGGGGCGAGCACTGCTCATCGGCGCCTGCGCCGGGGGTACGCCGGGGGCCGAGCACCCGGCCGCGGTAGCCAGCACAACGACCGCGGTCACAGCTCTCAGGGCAACCACTGGTGTACTCAACACCCCATACCCGGCACAGGACAACTCGATCTTTGTTTCGCCCGAAACAAAGATGCGCAACTGCACGCGGTGCTGAACCCACAGTCGCTCACCCAAAGATATCCCGGAATCATTGCGGGGCGCTATCGCGAGATGCACTTTCTTGCGCGAAGCACATCCGCCGTATTCGGCTAGCAGCGGCTCACGATCGCGCCCGCCCGCACCAGGGCTCCCGAACTCAACAGGAGAGCTGCGCTGACCGAGCACGACAACCCTGCTGTTGAGTTCGGGAACCCAGGCGCGGCGGGGGCTCGGGAGGGGAGGTGCGGCCCGCCGCGGGGTGGTGATCTTTATGGTCGGGGATCGGGTGCTGTCTGGCTCGGGGTGTTTGTGCCTTTTTGCTCAGAGTGACAGGGCGGCTTCGCTTCCCTGGCCAAAAGGGATACCATAACTCCCTTGGGGGTGCGATGCTGACGGAATGCTGACGGTGGGCGAGGTGCACACAGGCCTTCTGCAGAACTCGACGTCACTCACACAGCTACGCTCCGCGCAGCTGCTCGCCCTCCTTCCCGGCGCGCGAGTACACCGTTCTGAGCGCCCCATCCCGCACGCGGTGTCGCCGGATGTGCTCAGGGGGGTTGACTGCCGATTGGCGACATCGTCGGGGGCTCGGGTACGAGGGATCGGCACGATGGTGTCGCGAGCGGCCATCACCGGTGGCCGTGTGCTGCAAGGGTTAGCGTACGCCCACATCACCAAGAGCGAAGCCGATCGGCGGCTGCCGTGGTCCCACTACCTGTCCCGGCCGGGTGTCGTGGAGACGCCCGGTAAGGCGGATCGCGCTGACCTCGCTAGTGGTTTTCTCAGCACCAAGCCGGCGCCGGAAATCCTCGACCTGGGAGCACTCAGCGGCCGGATGATGGACATGGTGCAACAACGGTCCTCGGAGCTCGATCGCCGGCCTCCGTTCCGGATGGCACGCATACGAATGCGCTGCGTAGTCGTGGTTCACGAGGGGCAGCCCGCGGACGCTCGGATCCACTTCACCATCGACAGCGACACCACCCGAACATTGCGACTGACGGTTGGTGAGAACGATCTGCCTGCCGCCGTCGAGTTGTGTGCGGACCTGGCGCTGCATGACTGGCTTCTCACCGCGCTGCTGGAGCTGATTGAACGCAGCCGCAGCGGGCGCGGCGCGCGCCCACAGGTGGTAGAGAGGCTCCGGCCAGCCATCGACGGCCTGCTACACCTGTGGATGCCGGCGGTACGGCTCGACGAGGTCATGCTGCCCTTGTGGCGAAGCGTAGAACAGAAATCGGGTTTCACTAAGCAGTGGGACGCGTCGGTCGGCTGGATCCGAGACCAAGTGACTTTGAATACCATCACGCTGCTGAGCGCCTTGGTCGAGGACGAGGGAGACGAGGATGGCTAGCGCTGGCACGGTCAACCGGGTCCGATATGGGAACGTGACTCTCAGGATCTTCATCGCTCTCTTGACTACCGGGCTGACATACCTCATCACCACCACCACTCTGTCGGACCAGCCGCAGGCTTGGGTGTCGACGGTCTCCGTCCTGATCGGTGGGTTCACTCTGTTTGCACAGCTCTTGCACGGCTTCGACAAGCGTCTGGAGCGTGTCGAAGAAAAACAGGAAGTCCACTCGGCCGAGGTGCGGTCGCTGATCCAAGAAGGATTCGCGAAAACGAGCGAGGTGACGGAGCTGTTCCACGCGCTGGAGACGTCGGCGCTGCAGACGGATACGGTCACCCAGCTGGTGCACCATGCCACCCAGATCAAACCAGGCTCACCGGCGTTGGTCTACCGATTCGCACAGTCGGAGATTAGCCGGATATCTCAATTCTTGAAAGAACTCAGCGAAGGCGGAGAGGTCTCTTATGACGGCGAGGACCATGACTGGATGATGGACCTTACCAGGCAAGCCCGACACACCATCGACGCCACCAGTATGAGCTCGGTGGACGCCGGAGGAATCAGTTTTGAAGACGGAATGTGGACAACCGACTTTGGTCAGCGCTACCTCGATACCCAACGAGAGGCCATGCTGCGCGGGGTCGTGATCAGGCGGGTCTTCATCCTCGACAGCTCGGGGCAGACCGGAGAGCCGGAGTTCCTGCGCATCTACCGGCAGCACCAGGATCTAGGAATTCACACCAGGGTACTCGACCGGTCCACAATCCCCCTGGACCTCAAACACCTTCTGTTCGACTTCATCGTATTCGACGGAGTCCTCAGCTACGAGGCCATACCAGCCGCGCGCGTTGAGGAAGATATGCGGCCGACAATCGTCAAAACCATCCTGGAGCTTCGGGCGCAACGAGTGAGAGAGCGAATCCAGCGATTCGAGAAGCTCTGGGTCGCCGCGAAGGAGTTCGACTAACCCCAGGCTTCATCGTGGCAACTAAATTGGCGGGTTGACACTGTTGCCGACGAAAACGTATTCGATTCGATCGACAAGATCCTGTGGAAGCTCGATGCCTTCGCCCCGGCTGCGTGTCATCACTTGACTGAGCACATCGCGATCTACCGCGACTTGGCTGAGAATCATCCGTACGGCATGCTCGATGGGCAGAAATTTTGTCGAGAGAATAGAAAGCGTCCGGTACGCGCTGAACGGCGCGGCGGTCGCATTAAGCTGCGTCACCGCAGGGAGCTTGTCCCAGTCGTCGGGAAATTTATCTTCCTGTTTTCGCGGGGTCGCGACGGCCGCACCTTCGTAACGGAGCATGCCGAGCCGGAGCAGCTGCCAGACCGCCGCCAGAAACGAGCAGGACCATGTTCTTTGGTTGTTTTTCCCGTCCCACAGCTCCACATCGAGAAAAATCGAGTGGTTACGGGCTGAGTTCTCGGCCGGTGGCTGCCACGGCCGAACCGGCGCCATCGCCGGAGCATTGTTTTCCGCATTGTTAGCTGGTGAGCGCTGGCCGTTGCAGAGCCAGCCCACCTCGGCGACAGGTGGCCGGTTGCCATTAGTGGAAGGAGGTGGGTCCACCACCAAGCGACCCTCCACGCAGCGCGCCAGCGGCACATCTTCGGCGTCGGCGCAGCCGGACTCGCGGACCAGATAGTCGATCTCCAGACCGGCTGCGCGCGCGGCGCTCACCAGCTCAGGCACCAGTTCAGCGGGTGAGCTGAACCGCATGAAGTAGTCATCGACCAGGAAGCACGTACTGATCCGGGTTCGCGACCCTCGACCCTGCTGGCGCTGGTGGCCCTGCGAGCTGTCCGCGTAGGCCTCGCGTCCCGCTTTCACCCACGGAGCGACCCGCTCGAAATACCGCCGAAGGTCCAGGCCAGCCGTATAGTCTTCCCGGTACAGATGGCCAAGCTCAATGGACAGGTGAGACAGCGGAACTGACTCCACCCGACGCTCTGCGGTCACCTCACGAAAGATAGCATCCGCCGACGTCACAGGCCCCTCCATGCGTCATCGTCGAACAGCTTGGTGGCCAGCTGCTCGAACGCCTCGACGGTCTCCGGATTGGCGATCTGGCTCGCGTAGGTATCGTCGTCAGAGATCAGTTGCTCACGCCACTGAAGCACCGGGTCGAGCGGTACGTCACCCAACAGTCGGCTGCGGCCGAGCCCTTGCT
>JBOHFY010000475.1:0-12962 GCA_050699895.1 Pseudonocardiaceae bacterium | reverse complement strand
TCGTGGTCGTGGTCGTGGTCGTGGTCTCGGTGGGTGATGGGGCAGTGCTCCGGTGGCGGGCTGGTGGGCTCTGCCGGTCAGGGAATCTCACACAAGGAGTACGGTATAGTACTATTAGTGCGAGCGTGCTGAACGAGAGGCGGAGATGACATGTTTGCGCTGGTAGTGCGGTTTTACTTGCGAGACGATGAAGCGGCGAGGTGTTTTGACGACCTAGTGCGGGAAACTTCCCCGAAGATCGAGGAAGGCGAACCGGGCACGCTTGTCTATGCCATACACAAAGTCAAAGATGCACCATTGTCGCGGATCTTTTATGAACTGTATGAAAGTCGTGAAGCGTTCGATGCGCACGAGCGGCAGGAGTACACGAAGCGCTTCCTCAATGAACGCGATCAGTATCTCACGGGTACGCGTGTTGAGTTCTTGGAGCCGCCGACCGGTAAGGGTGTGTGACGATGCTGCCTGGCGATGCGAAAGCTTTGGGGCGGCGAATCGCTTTCCATCGGGGCAAGCGTGGGTTTTCCCAGAGGGAACTCGGTGCGCGAATGAAGCGATCGGAGAGCTGGGTCAGTCAGGTTGAGCGCGGTGTTCGCCGTATTGATCGTATGTCCGTTCTGGAGAACTTGGCCGATGCACTCGGTGTTCCTGTCTCCGATCTGGCGGCGGAAGCAACCGTGGTTGCCGTCGCTGAAAGGCCACGGGCGGCCACGTCGTTGAGCCTGGCATTGTCATCGAGCGACGCGTTGTGGGCAGTGTTGTCGGACGTCACGCCGGTTGATGTGGATCGCCTCGGCAGTCAGGCGGCGCTAGCGTGGGAATTCGCTCATGGCTCGCGGTATGAAGACTTGAGTCACTTGCTCGGCAGCCTGATCCCTGAGCTGGAATACGCGGTGCGCAAGACGGCCGGTGTTGACCGGCGGCGGGTGTGCGTGGCAAAGGCCAAAGCTTATCACGCAGCTGCCGGGGTGCTGTCCAAGATGGGCGAGACCGCAGCGGCGTGGGTCGCCGTTGATCGGGCCATCACGGCGGCGGAGGACGCGGATGATCCGCTGCTCATGGCTGAGGGCGCGTTTCGCTTGGCGATTGTCTTCCAAGGTGCGCGGCGTTTTGACCTAGCCATACGGACCGCTGAGTCCGCCGTGAACGCGTTGGGCAGGCTGATTGATGCCGGCGAACCCGAGGCGATAGCTCTGCGCGGAGCGCTGCATCTGCAATTGGCGGTCGCCTCAGCCCGGACGAACGACGGTGATCAGGCGTATACCTATCTGGAGCGTGCCCGACAGGCAGCGGCGCAGCTCGGATGTGATCGAAACGACTACAACACAGAGTTCGGCCCGACCAATGTCCTGCTCCACGAAGTCAATATCGCAGTCGAGCTCGGCGACGCTGGGCACGCTCTGCGGGTTGCGGCCAAAGCTGACACAGCCCGGCTGTCTCCCGAGCGACAGGCGCGGCTGTTGATCGACATGGCTCGAGCGTACGCCCAGCGGCGTCAACCGCGTCTGATGGTGTCCACCCTGCGCCAGGCTGAGCGGATCGCTCCGGAGCAGATCCGCACACACCCAGTCGTCCGCGAGCTGATCGAAGATGCGCTCCGATCCGACCAGGATGACACGCTTGACCTGCGTGAACTCGCCAAAGACCTCGCCGTGGTCACCTGACTAGCACTTTTTATGCGCCACACGCACTATGTGTGTTGACACGCACAAGAAGTGCGGTTATTCTGGTTCTTGACAGCACCTGGCGGGAAAACTCGCAAGGATGGCGACAAGATCAAGGAAGAGAGTTGCAGCTCATGGCGATTCCAGGCACACCGTTCCGTCCACTGACCTCGGAGGGCAAGGCCTCCCTGCCGACGGGCCACTCGGTCAGAGCAGCAACCTGATAGGGACGCGCGATGCTCAACGTGAGATTGAGAACGGGCTGTGTGAGCGCTGCCTGCGCAGTCGGCAACAAAGACCGTGAGGTTCAGTAGGGATTTTTACGCGCGCGTTATTTCTGACGTTCGGACGTCACTATCAGTCGAGGATGGGCGGGGCGGTGGTCGCTCCGGATCGGACCCAGAGGGAGTGTGGATGGCGATCAAGGGCAGGTTTCGGGTGTCGATGGGGGATGTGTTTCCGGCGGGGGCGTTCGTGGTGGGGGAGGTGGAGCGGGTGCGGGATTTTGAGGCGTCGACGGCGGAGCGGTTTGTGCAGGTGAAGGATCGGGAGACGGGTGAGTTGGTGTGGTCGGTGCCGGTGTTGGATGCGGATGAGTCGGCGCCGAAGGGGGCGAAGACGGTGGTGGTGAAGATCAGTGCTCCGGTTCAGCCGGTGCCTCCGGAGGCGGTGGGGGGGTTGCCGTTTCGGCCGGTGGAGTTTGAGGGGTTGTCGGTGACGCCGTATGTGGATGACAAGCGTGGGCGGGTGGCGTACAGCTTGCGGGCGCGGGCGATGCGCGCCCCGGGTGCTGGGGCGAAGCCGGGCGACAATCACGCGGGTGGTTCGGGTGGCGGGAAGGCGGTCGCGTGATGAGTGTTCATGCGAGCTGGCGGGTGGCGGGCGAGATATGGGCGTTGTGTCATGTCTATTCCGGTGAGCCGCCGATCCTGACAGTGGGGGATGGCGCCGGGGTGTCGGTGAGTGTCACCAGTCACAGCCAGGATTGGGTGAGCGCTCGGCATGCGGCGTCGGCGCGGGAGTTCGCCGAGCAGGTCCGGCGCTACGCCGAGGAGTGCGCGCGGTGGGTCCCGCCGCGACCGCCGGAGCGAGTGATCGCAGCGGTGGTGTGCGGTGCGTGTGGTAGTGATCGTCTTGATGACGGCCCGGGTGGGGGCTTGTGTTGTGTCGAGTGTGGTGAGGTGTCGAGTTTCACCGAGGTGTACGCGGATAACGAGGCGCCCGGTGAGGGTGCGAGTGGATGAACGGGAGGGCTGGGGTAGTTCATGAAGTGCGGGTGTCCCGGAAGGCTGGCCTCCGGGGCTCGGCCTTTCACCAGGCGGCCTGCACTTGTGGGTGGGAGGGGTTCCGGTGGATAGGTCGGGCACTCGCTGTTGAGGACGCCAAGGACCACCTTACTGATTGTGCGAGTTGAGCGCGTACCGCTCTCGCGTGGTCCAAGTTATTTGCCCGAGGAAACATCCCGTGGATTTGGCGCGCGTGGTCGAGCGTTCCTGGAGAGGCGACGGAAAGGATGGATGGGATGGACAAGAAGCCTAAAGTGGTGCATGAGGTAAAGATCGTCCGGCGGGGCAGTGTCGAAGGCGTCAAGAACCAGGCGATCTGTACTTGCGGGTGGAAAGGAAACCCGTGGACGATGCTGGCGCTGGCTGAGTATGACAGCGAGGGACATCTGAGGGAGTATGCGGATTAAATGGCGCGGTGACGGATCGGGAGGTGTGGGTGGGTTATGGGTGTGCGGCCGGAGGATGTGTTGCGGCGGGTGCGCGGGGTGATGGGTACGGCGGGGAATGAGTGGGCTGATGTGGTGGTCGCGCGGGTGGTGCTGGGGGCGCTGTTGTTCGGTGGCGGTCCGGTGCCGGGGTGGCGGCGGGAGGCGGCGTGCGCCGCGAGCGCGGATGTCGAGTTCTACCCGGAGAAGGGTGATCAGGCCGCTGTGGTGGTGGCGAAACGGGTGTGCTCGGGATGCCCGGTGCGGGCGCAGTGCCTGGCTGAGGTGCTGACGTGGGAACCCTGCTCGGGCTATCGGCACGGTGTCGCCGGAGGCCTGACGCCCCGGGAACGCGCCCGGCTGGTCGCCGCGCGCGAGAGCCAAGCGCCCGGAGGAATGGCCGCATGAATCGTGGATGAGGTCCAATAACATCCGATATTATCGGCCCGGCAGGCTCGGGCGCAACTGTCATCGCATCATTCGGGAATTCTGCCTTGAGGAGAGGTCTGCGCATGAGTCATGTGAATGCTGTTAACGTGAGTGGGGCCCTTGCCCGGGCCGAGAGGATGAAAGACATGGCTGAGCTAACCCCTTTGCCCATGCAGGCCGACCTGCTTCGTTTTGCTGATCTCGATCCTGGTGGGACTGAAGGGGTTGCGTGGTCGGCCGTGTGGGGCGTGAATGGTCATCACGTCGGCTTCGAGAATTCCGACGACGACCTGCGCGCGTTGGTGGACGAGGTAGTCGAGGACGCCCGCCGCTGGGTCGCTGCTGGCGTAGTCACCCCGCGCGAGGGTTACCACGTCGGCGAGTTGGTCATCCAGTGGACCATCGGTGGCGACCGGGGCAGTTATCCCAGCGTCGCGGCCGCTATCGCGGCGACCGGCGTCACCCTGCCCGCCAGTGCGGCGGAGTGGACCGCTGGCCGCGTGGCCGACGGCACTTCCCCGGAGATCGCTACCTGACGTGAGAACCGATAGACAGCAGTGCTCCTGGGCTGAGTGGTGAACCGCTGGGAACCGGCATGAATCGGAGGCCCGCTATGCGGGTGTGGGTGAAGTTGGAGGTGTGGGCGGAGTGCAGATTGAGGCGATAAATCGTCGTGCTGTGGCGAGGTATGGCGCGTTCTGGTCGGCGCTGGTCATGGTTGGTGAGGCGGTGACTGAGGCGCGGAAGGTCGCTGCGGGATTGGGTGACCTGCGGGGCACGAAGCGGGGGCTGGCGACGGCGTCGGGCGACGAGATCCGGAGCGGGGTGAAAGCGGTGGAGAGATCTCTCGGAGTGCTCTCGAAGTCGGCGCAGCGCTGGGAAGCGGAGTTGAAATCCCGGGATTGGAGGGTGTGAGGTATGGCGAGATCAAAAATTGATGGGGTGATGGAGGATCTGGACGCGGCGATGCAGCATCTCCGGAGCACACTGCATGGTATTCCGATCCGGCAGGGCAGTTTCCGTGTTCAGCATGACACGATGGCGCGCGAGGTGGCGCACTTGCTGGTGTAGTTGGAGACGACACGCGGTCAAGTTCGCGACAGGTAGCAAGGGTGAGGGGTGCTCACCGAGAGACATTCTTTCGCGGGAATGCGGTGAGCACCCCTCGTGTGCTGAAAGGATCAGCGATGAGTCAGGGTACTACAACGCGGAAAACCGGGTGGGAATGGCGTGTCGCCGGGTGGGCCGCACGCCACCCCGGGGCGATGAGCGCACCGGTGGGTCTTACCGCCAGCGCGGTGGAGTTCGGGGTGACGCCGACCGTATGCGCGGTGGGCGGACTGGTGGGCGGGATGGGCGCCTGGTACCGAGGGCACCCCGCCACGTTTGACCCGACGGTGGGCCGGTGGCTACGGGGGGCCCGTCGCCGCTGGCTGACGTATGTGGGGCTGCGGTGGCGACGGGTGATGGAAGACTGCGATCTGACCAAGGTCAGGCGCGGCACTCACGAAGTCCTCACACCACGTGTGGTCAGAGTCCGGGCTGCCACACCCTCGATTGACACGATCACCGTCCGGATGGTCCTCGGCCAGAGGCTGTCTCTGTGGGAGGACCGGTGCGAGGAGCTGGCCCACGCGTTCGGCGCGGAACGTGTCGTGGTGTCGCAAGTTCGGCCGGGTGTGGTCGCGCTGGTCATCGAGCGCCGTAGCCCATTCACCGAACCAGTCCCGGCGCCGCGAATCCCGGATAGCTCCGCTGAGGTGGACTTGACGGCGTTGGTGGTCGGTGAGGACGAATACGGTGCGGATTTCACCATCCGGTTGATCGGGCGGTGCTTGCTGGTGGTGGGGACGATGGGCGCGGGGAAAGGCTCGCTGATCTGGGCGCCGCTGCGGTCGATGGGCCCGATGATCCGTGATGGTCTGGTGCGGGTGCGGGTGATCGACCTCAAGGGCGGGATGGAAACCGAGCGGGGCCGCCCTCTGTTCGCTGACTGGGCTACTGACGTGCCGGGCGCCCTGCGGATTCTGGAGCGGTTCCGGGATGACATGAAGGCCCGGCAAGCCCAGCTCAGGGCTGCCGGGTTGCGGAAGTTCAGCGTGTCGGTGGAGACGCCGTTCGAGTGGCTGGTCATCGATGAGCTCGCGATGCTCTCGGCATACGCGGAGCGCTCCGAGGTCCGGGATGCGATGCGACTCCTCGGCGAGATCCAAACCCAGGGCCGCGCGATCGGCTACGGCGTAGCGGCCTACGCCCAGGAAGCGACGAAGGACGTCGTGGACACCCGGGACCTGTTCACCGACCGGATCTGCCTCGCGGTCACCTCAGCCAGCCACGTCGACATGGTCCTCGGCGACGGCGCCCGAGACAGAGGCGCCCTGGCTGACCAGATCCCGCTCGATGACGACCACGCCGGAATCGGATTCGTCGTGCAGCACCGCTCCCGACGCCTCACCCGCGTCCGAGCGGGCTACGTCACTGACGCCGAGATCGACGAACTGGTGTCCACCTGCGCCCCCCGCGCTCGCCTAGCCAGCGTCCGCCCGGTGCCCGGCACGGCGGAGGTGGCGGCCTGATGTTGTCGGAGACCGGGCGCCTGGCGTCGATCTGGTCACGGATCACCCTCGGTCTGCTCGTCCCGCTCGGCGTGATCCTGCTCGTCTGCGGCTGGCACTCGACCCTGTTCAGGGTCGCGGCCCTGGTCGCTGTCCTGATCGAGGTCTGGGCGATCCGCAGCCTGGCGCGTGAGTGGTCCTGGCTGGCGCGCGGCTCCTGGTGGTGGGGCAGGTGAGGCCTCCGGTGACCCCGCCCCCACCGGACCCCGAGGTGCCGGGGCTGGGCCCGATACACATCGAACCGCTGTCAGTGCACCCGCCCTACATGATGGCGCCCGGCTACCGCCAGGACACCGGGGAACGGTACCTGGCGCTGCTCGCCGCCATCGGTGACGGCACCCCGCTGGGCCGCTATGAGGTCAACACCCTCGGGTGGCTCGCTGAGCAGGGAACCGGTCCGGTGGCCGTCGTCGGCTCACTGCTGCGCCGGGTCCGCGCCCACGCGCTCCACACAGGGAGAACCACCCCATGACCGACCACCCCACCACCACCCACCCGGGACAGGCCGAGTCCCGACAGATGACCCGCGCGCAACGGGCCGCGCTGGCGTTGACGACCGAGGTTGTCCACGAGCTGGCCGAACAACACGGCGTGTGCGTCCGGCCGCTGCCGATGCGCCGGATCGACACCACCACCGGCCGCGTCGAGGTCGTGCCCGTCCCGTGTGGCTCCACCCGCGAGGACCAGTGCCGCCCCTGCTCAGAGAAGGCCCGGCGACTGCGGATGGCCCAGTGCCGTCAAGGCTGGCACCTCGACACCGAACCCAGCACCGACCACGCTCAGCCCAACGAAGCGCAGAAGGAGCTGATGGCCGCGCGGGCGGACCTGTTCGCCGCCTACACCGAGAGCAAAGCCAGCGGGGACGCCCAGACGTGTGAGCAGATCGCCGAGACGGTCGCCGAACTGGACACCACGCTGCGAGAAAGCGGGCTGCGCGGCCGGCTCACCCCGCTGGACCCACCCCCCAAGCCGGTGCGCCGGTCAACCCGGCGCCGCCAGGACGCACCGAACCTGCCCCGCCACCGGGTCGAACACGCCACCGTGGGCCGAGTGTTCGCCGGGCGCTACCGCCCCTCCACCTTCCTCACCCTCACCCTCGACAGCTACGGACGAGTCGACGCCCACGGCGCGGCGGTCGATCCGGATCGGTATGACTACCGGCGGGCCGCCCGAGACGCGATCCACTTCCCCGCCCTGCTCGACCGGTTCTGGCAGAACACCCGACGCTGCCTCGGCTGGGACGTCCAGTACTTCAGCACCATCGAACCCCAGAAACGCGGCGCACCGCACCTCCACGCCGCGATCCGGGGAGCCATCCCCCGCACGGAGCTGCGCCGGATCACCCACGCCACCTACCACCAAGTCTGGTGGCCCCACCACGACCAACTCGTCTACAGCGGGGACCGGGTACCGGTATGGGACGACGACACCAGAGCGTTCCTCGACCCCGACACCCGCGCACCGCTGCCCACCTTCGACGACGCCTGCCAACAACTCACCGAACCCGCCCACGTCGCCCGCTTCGGAACACAGGTACACATCAAAGGAATCCTCGGCGGCACCGAAGAAGCCGGACGCCACATCGGCTACCTCACCAAATACCTCACCAAAAACGTCAGCCAAGCCACCGGCCTCACCGAGAACCCGCCAGACCGGCAGCGCGAACACGCCCGGCGGCTACACGCCGAACTCGCCGTCACACCCTGCTCACCACGCTGCGCGCTCTGGCTGTACTACGGCATCCAACCCACAGGCGCCCGCCGCACGATGACACCCGGCGTATGCAAAGGCAAAGCACACAAACCCGAACACCTCGGCATCGGCGGACGCCGCGTCCTCGTATCCCGGAAATGGTCCAACAAAACCCTCGACGACCACCGAACCGAACGAACAGAATTCGTTCGGCAACTCCTGGAAACCGCCGGAATCCACCCCGCCCACGGCCCCGACGACGGACCCTACCTCTGGGAACGCACCACACCCACCGACCCCGACATCCCCCCACGACCAGCACTACTCCTCCACGCCATCGCCGAACGACAACGCTGGCACGCCGACTACACCGCCGCCCAACACGCCGCGACCGGCCCACCAGATGAGCGTTCGGCAACCAGCGACCAAGCAGCCTGAGAGAAAGGAAACCGACCGTGACTAACGTGCTGTCCTTCCCCGGCGAGGGCCCCGGCGAGGCCGAGCGGGACGACACCCTGTTCACCGGCCCGGCACCGACGATCGACCCGAACCGGTTGACCTACACCGTCACCGAGGTGGCCTACCTGCTGAACCTGTCCCGGGGTCTGGCTTACCAGCACGTCCGGGACGGCATCATCCCCGCCGAGCGGATCGGACGGCGCTGGGTCGTACCCCGAGGCCGCTTCCACGCCTGGCTCGACGGGCCCGCGCGCCGGGAGGGAGCCTGATGGGCCACGTGATCCCCACCAAAGCCGGAAGCTGGCGAGCGAACTGGCGCGAGCCAGGCGGAAAGCAACGCTCCAAGACATTCACAACCAAACGAGAGGCCACCGCCTACCTCACCCAGACCGAAGCAACCATCAACCAAGGCGCCTACGTCAGCCCCCAAGGCGGGCGAGCCAAATTCGGTGACCTCGCCCTGCGCTGGCTGGCCTCCCGCAACGACGAGCCGACCACGATCGCCCGGGACGCCTCGATCATGAAAACCCACGTCATCGCGAAGTGGGGAGGCTGGCGGGTCGGCACGATCGGGCATATGGACCACCAAGAGTGGATCACTCACCTGGGCCGTAGCCTGGCCCCGGCCACGGTCGCCGAGTGCCACCGGCTCACCGCAGCGGTCTGCCAGTCAGCGGTACGAGCGAAGCTGATCGGATCGAACCCCTGCGACGGGGCCCGGTTGCCCAAGCGGCGCAAGCGCGACACCGACGACCACATCATCACTCGGGAGCAGCTGCTGACCCAGCTGCTCCCGGCCGTCCCGGACCGGTACCGGGCGCTCGTGGCGACAGCGGGTGGCACCGGTACACGGTGGGGCGAGGCCGCCGGACTGTGCACCGACGCCCTCGACCTGGACCGCCGCGTCCTGCGCGTCGTACGCACCGTGATCGAGGTATCCGGGCACATCTCGTTCAAGCCCTACCCCAAAAGCGGCGCCGGACGCCGGGAAATCCCCCTCCCGGCCTGGCTGCCACCCATCCTGCGCGAACACACCGACCGATACCCGACAGGCCACAACGGACTGATCTTCACCAACACAGCGGGAGGACCGGTAAGCCGAACCTCGTTCCGCGCCCGGATCTGGCGGCCATCGCTCGTCCGCGCCGGCCTACTCGGCCAGATCACCACACCGGCCAGCGACGTGGTCGAGGCCCACTGGACCGACAAGCAAGGACTCCCCCAGGCGGCGCGGTTCGGCAACCACGACCACGCCGTCGCGCACCTCGCCCGGCACGCCACCGGCGCCCCCACCTTCCACACCCTGCGCCACTCCTACGCGACCTGGCTCGTCGACGACGGCGTACCGGTCAACATGGTCCAGAAAGTCCTCGGCCACGAGAAGTCCTCCACCACACTCGACCTCTACACCCGCAAGACCAGCAACCACGACCGCATCCGCGAAGCCCTCGACGGGCCCCACGCCGAATGACGCCGAGCCGTCGTGCCACCGGGTCTGCTGACTTTCTGCTGACTCCGCCAGCGACAATCCCGCACTGCGATCAAGCGATACTGCCTCTGACCTGCGTGGGCGATACTGGGATCGAACCAGTGACCTCTTCGGTGTGAACGAAGCGCTCTCCCGCTGAGCTAATCGCCCCTCGCCGGCTGCGGTGGCGGGACCATCTTACAGGATCTCAGACCAGCGGCGAACGCACCCTGGAGCGACTTCTCCGGTACCAGAGTCTCACCTGCTCGTCGCCACGACGTCCGTCGGTGCCGCGGGGGTGCGCCGACCCGGTTCCAGAGACACCGCGTAGCCGGTGAACTTGTCCGTTCCGGTGGCAGCGGGTACGGCGTGCAGCCGGGGTGCCTGCAACGCTACATCGAAGGCCGCCAGCGCAACCGGCGCTCCGCCTGTGAGCCCCCACAAAACGTAAGTCTGGTCTTCCAGCCGATTGCTTGGCAAGCGGGTAGCCACCACAGAGACCCGGTTCGGGCTCGCGAGCACCATACCCACCACCGCACCGCCGTCTTTGGTGAACAAGGGCACCCGGACCGCCGCCGGGTCCTCAGCGCTTTGTATCGCCTCGGTCATATCCGTGACCTGGTGTTGGGCCTGATTGAGTTCGCCGCCCAGCTGCACCACCCGGACTCCGAGCACCAACGCGGCGGCTACCAGAATCACTGCCGCAGCCAGCTCCCCGGTGCGCAGCCACGATGGCGTCGTGATGGGTCGCGCTGGCGGCGTCGGCGGTGCCAGCGGCACGACCGGTGCCGCCCATCTGGCACCCGTGACACTGAGGACGCGCTGCTCCAGTTCGGCGCTGGGAATCGCCTCCGGGACGGAAAGGCCCAGTGTGGCGCTGACCTTCTCGGTCTGCGCGACGGTACTGGTGCAGGTCGGGCACTCCGGCATGTGTGCGGCGACCAGGGACTCTTCAGCAGGCTCGAGGGCGTGCAAGGCCCACCCGACCGCCAGCTCACGGTGCGGGCAGTCCGCAAGGCGCTGCTGGTCGTTCATCGGTTCACCTCCCTCACTATGCGGGCCTCGGCGACCAGGGCATCCGGCCCCAATTGATCGGTCAGCAACGAACGCAACCGCTGCACCGCGGTAAACATTCGGGACTTCACCGTGCCCAGCGGCACACCGATCAGCACCGCGATCTCACGCTGGGTGTGCCCACCGAAGTAGGCCAACGCGAGCACCTGCCGCTGCTCGACCGGCAGGCGGTGCAGCGCGGCGCGCACCTGGCCGGCCGCGACCCGCGCCATCGCCGCCTGATCGGCGCCCGGTACCGGGGTTGGCGACCCGTCCTCACCCGCCTCCGGCGCGGCGACCATGCGCCGACGGATGGTGCTCTCTCGTCGCACCGCGTCCACCGCCTTGTGGTGGATGAGCGTGAGCAGCCAGGTGGCAAAGCTACCCCGCGATGGGTCGAATCGGGTCGGGTCACGCCAGAGTGTCAAGAAGACCTCCTGCACCACATCCTCGGCGAGCCCCTCGTCGGCACAAATCCGGCGGGCCAGCGAGTAGCACGGCCGGCCAAAACGCTGATACAGCTGGGACAGTGCCGCCCCGTCGGCATCCCCGAGTCTGCGTGCGAGTTCCGCGTCGGAAGGCCCCTCGACCGCGCTGCGAGCCGGCGGCACCGACTCCGAGGTGTCATGGCATCGGTCAGGCCGGGGGGCGCTCGATCGAGCCTCATCGGCCACCAGAGAGATCCTCACGTCGTACCTACGCCGGGCACTACCTACCGGTTCAGGTTAGTTGGCGCAGCGAATCACCGCAGACGGCGGCAGGTAAGCACGATGAGCGACGAGCAGGCCGCTCGGGCGAGCGCTTCTGCCCCGTCCGGGTGGTCTGCCTTAGGCATCCGGGCGTAGCTCGGGCATACCCGCGTCACAGCAGCCAAAGTCAATCGTTTCAGAGTTCAGAACTCCAAGGCGCAGAAAGGGGCGATAACGATGCGTAACGACCATGTGACTCTCCGTTCATCGGCGGTCTTTGATCTGCTGGCGCCGCGCACTCCCGCGGTGCCTGTTCAGGTTGCGCTCCGTTACGACACTCGCGACCCATACGCTATCGTCGCCGCCTTTCGCACTGGGCGAGCCGGCTGGGTCGAGTGGGTGTTCTCCCGTGACCTACTCGCCGACGGCCTGATTGCCGATGCGGGAGACGGCGACGTGCGCATCCGACCAGGCTCAGGTGATCCCGAGATCGTCGTCGTAGAGCTCAACTCCCCTTCGGGGCACGCCGTGTTCGAGGCCAACGCCCAGCGGCTCGCCGAGTTCCTGGACGCCAGCTACGACATCGTCCTGCCCGGGAACGAGACCTTGTGGATCAACGTCGACGACGCGCTCGACCAGATGATCGCCAAGGAGATGCCGTGAGCCCGGGGGCCGGCTTGATCCGACTTCCCGGGTGGGCTACAGTTCTGACACGCACCGGGGCGGGGGGCTAAGGCAAGATCCCGTCGGGAGCATGCGGACGTAGCGCAGCTGGTAGCGCATCACCTTGCCAAGGTGAGGGTCGCGGGTTCGAATCCCGTCGTCCGCTCTGCGTGGTGTCCCACGCTGGGTCGCCGCCAGGGGCGGGTCTTTCTGAGGCTTCAGGTTTCAGGCCGCGTGTGGGAACCCCTCCGGTACGAGGCGTAGCCCAGGATGAGGCGCGGCCCAGTAGCAGTCATGGCGGAGTGGCCGAGTGGCTTAGGCAAGGGCCTGCAAAGCCCTGTACGCGGGTTCGATTCCCGCCTCCGCCTCGCGCGATTAGCTCAGCGGGAGAGCGCTACCTTGACACGGTAGAGGTCACTGGTTCGATCCCAGTATCGCGCACAGTCTCAGAAGATCCTCGCTCGCGCTTCGGACTCGCCAGGGTCGTCTGTCATATCGTTGGGGGACCGAGCCCCGATATCT
>JBOHFY010000474.1:0-1837 GCA_050699895.1 Pseudonocardiaceae bacterium | reverse complement strand
CCCACCCCGCGAGTGCCGTAGGAACCCACGTATGACAGGTCCTTGCGCAGAGTCGCCGAGTTCACCCCGGCGGCCCCGGCGAGCTCTTCGCTGGACATCATGGTCACGCCCTGCTCGATCATCGAGGTGAGCACCCGCAGGTACACGGCGAGACGGCCGACGGCGGCCTCGGGTACCGCCCGGTACGACAAGTCCTCGACCCGTGTGCTGTACCTGCTGTGCTCGTGCCTGCTGTGCTCGTGCACCGTCACGCTTGGCTTCCTCTCCGAGCTCGAGCTAGCAAACCAGGTCCGGGACGTCAGGGCAGCTGTCCTGCCCGGCGTCCACGGTAGCCGCTTGTGAACTCAGGAACAAAGTCGCGATCTTTCAAGCCTCCGGCACCCGGTTCAGCTGGACCGAGCTGGCTAGAAAGCAGGCACCGGCAGCACCTGCCCGATCACGAACACGGTGGCGTTCTTGGTCGGGATGTTGCCGCACAGCACAGGGGCACCGTTCACGGTCGGTGCCGCGGCGGTGCCGGCAATGGTGACCTTCCCGCCTTCCAGGGTGTCCAGCGTGCCGGCCTGGATGAGGCCGGCGGCGTCGTAACGCGTGGCGACCACGTGGTAGGTCAGGGTCTTGGCCAGCTTGCTGGTAGGCGACGCCACGTCCGGAGCGGTGGTCAGCTGCGTGATGATACCCGGGTGCTGGGCTTCCAGGGCCTGGAACGCCGCGTCAGCCGGGGCGAACACGGTCAGCGTTGGGGCATTGTTCAGGGTGTCAACCAGGTTGGCCGCGGTCACGGCCTTCGTCAGAGTGGTCAGCAGCGGGTTATGGCTGGCCGCGGTGGCCACCGGGTCATTGACCATGCCTTGCGCTGAGCCGGGGCCCTCCTTGGGCACCTGGCTGCAGGCCGGACCGAAGATTTGACTGATATTGGTGACACCAGCGCCCGTGGGCGCCGTCGCTTCTCCGCTGGGCACAGGTGACTCGGCGGATGGCGCGGAACCTTGATTCCCGGTGGCTGGCCCCTGCGAGTTACTGCATGCGCCGACCACGGCGGTCAGAGCGGCCATAGCGCCGACGGCGGCAAGCCGCTGGATCCTCTTCACTCGATCTCAACTCCTCATCTGCCCAGCTTGTCCGGGCCTCACAGTTATTACTTCGACAATCCGCAGCGGCAGGTTCACGGTTCGCGGATCACGAATAGGACACGTTTATCCTGCACTCGGCGTGTCCTCAGAGGACGGTGAACTGTACCGAGTGCCACCCACTGGCGCCGTCCGGGATGGGCGCGGCCCGGCTCGCGGTCTGGGTGTACCCGGTCTTGTCCCTCGCCCGGACCTCCGCGACATGGGCGCCGGGCGACCAACGGCCGCGCAACCGGAACATCCGCCAAGTGTCCACGTTGACCTCCGTGGCCAGCTCGGCGGGTCGCCACTCACCGTGGTCGAGGCGTACCTCGACGTTCTCGATGCCTCTGGTCTGCGCCCAGGCGACGCCGGTGATCGGCGTTCCTGGGCTGACTCGCTCGAACGGGCCAGGACTATCGATCCGGGACATCGTCTTGATCGGCGCCCGCTGTCCCCAGCCGCGCTGCAACCAATAGGCCCGCCGCGCATCGAACGTGGTGAGCTCCATATCGGTGATCCACTTGGTGCCGGATACGAAACCGTAGAGCCCGGGGACGAGCATCCGGACCGGGAAGCCGTGCTCGATCGGTAGCGGCTCGGAGTTCATCCCGATCACCAGCATGGCCTGCCGGGTCGGGTCGGCCACGTCGGCGGTGGGGGTGCCGCAGGTCCAGCCATCGACGCTGGTGGTGAACACCTGGTCGGCGCCCCGCTGCACGCCGGCC
>JBOHFY010000473.1:0-15185 GCA_050699895.1 Pseudonocardiaceae bacterium | reverse complement strand
CCCTGGAGAGCATCTCGGAGATCGTGGCCTTGGCCGACGTACTCCAGATCGCCCCGAGCGAGCTGATGAGGCTGCCGGTGCCCGCGCCTGCTAACGGGCACACCGACAGCACCACAGAAGCGACAAGGCTCGCGCTGGACGCGATTGAGGTGGGCCATCCGGGAGGTTTGGTGCTCCCTGTCGCGGTGCTGCGGGATCGGGTGACCCGGATTCACCGGCACTCGCGGGCGTGTCAGTTCGTCGAGGTCGCCTCGGCGCTGCCGAAGCTGATCCGGGACCTGCACACCACGCTGAGCACCGGCAGCGATCATGTCGAGTTGCTCGGCCTGGCAGTATACCTGCATGTGCACGTGACCAGGATGTGGCTCAACGCCGCGGCGGCACCCGTCGATCTTCGGCGCCGGGTCGTGTTCCTGGCCCGGCGCCTGGCCCACGAGCACGGTGCGGTGAGCACCGTCGGGGTGGCCGCGTTCGGTGTCGTGGACGTGCTGGCCGGTGGTGGAGTGTTCGAGCCGGCGCTCACTGAGCTGGACGGTATCGCGTTGCCCGCTACCACGGCTGACACCGTGGGCTTGGTCTCCGCGCTGACGGTCATGCGCGCTCTGCTCGCCGTGGTGGCCGGCCGCCCGGGTGATGCCGGCGCCCCGATGGACGCCGCCGCTGACATGGCCGACCGGTTCGGAGAACTCGGCGAGACCGACCCGCTGGGGTTCGGGTTCGGGCCGACGAACGTCGGGTTTCGCCGGGTGCGCCTGGCGCTGGAGACGCGCGAACCGGACCGTGCGGTGCGCATCGCCGAAGGACTGCACCCCGAACAGAACCCGTTCCCGGCGAGTCGCGTCTACCACTGGGTGGGCTACGGGCGGGCGCTGGCCCGGCTGCGGGGGCGCCAGGACGACGCGGTGCGGGTGCTGCGGCGCGCTGAGGAGATCCACCCCCATTACGTGCAGCGGGACCCGATGGTCCGCGAGGTGCTCGCCGGGTTGCTCACCCGTACCCGCCGGGACTCCCCGGCTGGGCAGGAGCTGCGGAGGATGGCCTACCGGGCTGGTCTGCCGGTGTAGTCGATCGGGATGGCGTCCGAGCCGGCGGACACCGTGAACTTGATCGCTTACACCATTGTCGACCGTGACCAACACCACCACCTGACGTACCAAAGCAACCGACCGACAACCGCCGGGAGCGTAGCCCGGCGCGCTCTGCGGATGGGCACCCGGTGGGTGGCGCCCCGCGCTGGGGCGTGTCCTCGCTGGACTGGCAATCCCACGCCATCGACGAAAACGCCAAGCACCCCGACGGGGTGTACGTCACCCGCTGCGGGCAGCGGCTGGTCATAGGCACCTGCCTGTATGACGAGGCGCCCGGCTGGATGTGTCTGCCCTGCCTGCGCTGGACGGGCCACGACGTCGGCGAGTGCGGGCATCCGGTGCCGAGTGGCCCGGCCTGACACGTCGGTCCGTGCGGCGACCGCGATCCCAGCACCACCTGATCCCCGGTTCGGCCGCCGGTTGAGCCATGCCCCCATGCCCGCTCCCGGCGGCCGGCCGGCCCACCTACACCCCACACCAGCACCTGAGGTGACCCACCCGATGATGCCCGCCCACGACCCCGACACGGCTGAGTCATGCCCCGGATGCGCGGCCACCATCGGTGTGCGGGGGACCGCCAGCACTCCTCCCCAGGTCCAAGCATGGTCATGCGCGGCGTGCGGCATGGACTGGGCGATGACCGTGGTCAACCCACACCTGCGTGCCACCTACCCCGCCGGCCTGGCCACGGCGGTCGAGGAGATCGGGCGGCTGCGCTGGACGCTGCGGCAGGTGATCACACTGGCCGATGACGCGCTCACGATCACCGAACGGCAACTACGAGACCGACTACTCACGCTGGCCTCGCATGCCCGGTGACCGGGCCCCGTGTGACACCGGGGCGAGCCCACCATGGCGACGACCCGCCCACCGCGACCCGACGCCGACCTGCCGACCCGGACCGTGGAATGGCTGGCTGAGCGCACCCACTTCCACGCGCGGGCGTTCGTCCGGTCGGTGTGGGATGAGCTGGCCGAGCTGGAGCGGGTGGGTTACCACACCGGGGCGATCGACGCGTTGCGGTCCGTTCTCCTCGACCACCAGCCCACGACCCGCAGGGGCCGCTGCCGCGCCTGCCGCCGCGTCCCGTGGGGGCGCTGCCGCCGCTTCCCCTGCATCGTGTGGTTCCAGATCGGCGACGAGTTACTCGAACAGGTCGCCGAGCGCGGTCGCCACCGTACCGGTGGAAAATAGCCTCCGGACAACCGTCGATCAGGTACCTTTCGACGAGCCTGAGCGCGCCATCAGTTCACCACCGGGTCGACGGGGTAGGTGGCCAGCAACGCCAGCGGCATGCCCTGGCGGCGCAGGATCCGACCCCACAGGTCGATGTCGGGTGGAGCCAGCACATCGTCGGGCAATGCGGGCACCACCAGCCAGTCCCCTCGGGTGATCTCACCGACCAGCTGACCTTGACGCCAACCAGCGCATCCGGCGAACACCCGCAGCCCGCGCAGGTGTGGAGCCATCAGATCCGGATCGGCATCCAGATCGACCAGGGCCAGCGGTCCGCGAACTGTGCTCATGCCCTCGGTACTCTCGGCGTCCACCCCGGCGGGCAGCGCGGCCACACCCAGCGCCGCGCGTTGGTGCACCGGCCCGCCGACGTAGAGGGAGCGCGGCGCTGTGGCGTGCGGCCCCCACAACGGCAGCACGTCGCGCACCGCCACCTCGCTGGGCCGGTTGAGCACGACACCGAGCGAGCCCAAAGCCCCGTGGTCGATGATCAGCACGACGGTGCGCCGGAAGTGGGGATCCTGCAGCCCCGGGGCGGCGACCAGCGCCGATCCCGGTTCTACCACGTTGACTGTTTTTCTTCGCCCAACCTTCTCAGCCACTGCGCCATCGTCTCGCATACCGAAAAAGCGACTATAGGCCGCCCAACACCGCTACCCTGCATGGTCGTGACCTTGTCCCCGACCGTTACTCCCCCCAGCGTGACCAACCGGCTTGGGGTCCAGCGGCTGCTGGGCACTCGCGGGTTCGGCCGGTTGCTGGCCTCCCGCTTCGCCGCGCAATGGGGCGACGGGATGTTCCAGGCTGGGTTGGGCGGTGCCGTGCTGTTCAACCCGGAACGCCAAGCCGCCCCGCTAGCCGTCGCGGCCGGGCTCGCCGTGCTCCTGCTGCCGTACTCACTGGTGGGACCCTTCGCCGGGGCGCTGCTGGACCGCTGGGACCGCCGCCGGATCCTGGTCCTGGCGAACCTGCTGCGGAGCGTCCCGATCGCGCTGGTGGCGCTGGCGGTCGGGGTTGGGGTGGCGGGGGCACCGTTGTATCTCGGAGCGCTGCTGGTGACCGGGTTGAGCCGGTTCGTGCTGGCCGGGATGTCCGCCGGGTTGCCGCACGTCGCGCCACCACACCACCTGGTGCAGGCCAACGCGCTGGCCGCCACCGTCGGCTCGGCGATGACCGTCTCGGGCGGGATGTGCGCGATCGGGTTGCGCGGCCTGATCGGGCCTGGCAACGTTGGGTCGGCCTGGGTGACGGGCACCGCCATGCTGGGTTCGCTGGTCGCGGCGGCGGTAACGGCTGGCTTTCATCGCGGCCAGCTGGGGCCGAGCGCCCAGGGTTCGAGTTGCACCACCGATCCGGATCGCACCACCGAACGGGCAACCCGCGCGGTGGCCGGTGGGCTACGCGACGGTCTGGCCGCCGCGAGCCAGGTACCCAGCGTCGCCGCAGGTCTGGTGGCGCTCGTCGCGCACCGGCTGTCGTTCGGCATCGTGACCCTGGTGACGCTGCTGCTCTACCGCAACTCCTTCACCTCCCACGGGCTGCTTCGGGCCGGGCTGAGCGGAGTCTGCGAACTGCTCGCCGTCGGGGCGACCGGATTACTGCTCGCGGCGGTGCTCACCCCGCTGCTGGTGGCCCGCTTCGGCCGGCGGCGCACCGTCCGAGGGGCCCTGCTCACCGCCGGATCAGTGATCGTCACGCTCGGCCTGCCAATGATCATGTCAACGATGCTGGCCGCCGCTTTCGTCCTGGCCACAGCCGGGCAGGTGGTCAAGCTAAGCCTGGACGCCACCGTGCAGGCCGACATCGCGGACAACGCCCGAGGTCGGGTCTTCGCGCTCTACGACACGATCTTCAACATCGCCTACGTCCTCGCCGTCGCGCTCGCCGCCACCACAGTCCCCCCCACCGGCCGCTCCCCCCAGCTACTCCTCCTAGCCGCCGCCACCTACTTCCTCGCCGTCCCCCTCTCCACCCTCATCGACCACTCTCCGGCGCCTGGCGCATTCAGCGGGCGCAGCGGGGTAAAAGAACCCTCATAACCCCGCTGCGCCCGCTGAATGCGGAAGGGACCACGGGGAGGGAGTGAGGGCGGCGAGGAGCGGGATTTGGCGGGCTGACCAGGGGCTGATCGCCCAAGGGGCGATCTTCGCTAGGGTCACCACCGCGTGCCAGGGGGGCCAGTGGTATTCCAGGACCTCGGTGGGGTCGGGGTGCGGCTCCCCACCGACGGCGGCTACCAGCACCGGGCAGAATTCGTTTTCCACCACACCGTCGGGAGCTACCGCCCGGTAGCGGAAGTCGGGCAGCGCCACCGCTGAGCGGGTCAGCCGCAACCCGAGCTCGTCGGCCAGCCGCCGGGCCGCCGCCTGAGCGTATCCCTCACCAGGCAACGGGTGCCCGCAGCAGGTGTTGGTCCACACCCCTGGCCAGGTCTGTTTACTGGTGGCGCGGCGGGTCATCAGCACCCGACCGGACCCGTCGAAGACATAACAGGAGAACCCCAGGTGCAGAGGCGTCTCCGCATGATGGACCTGAGACTTCGGCAGCTCCCCGATCGGCCGGTGATCCTCGTCGAGCAGCACGACGGGGGCGTCGTCAGGAGTCACGAACATTGTCCCGCGCCCAGCGGAGCAGCTCGGCCTCGGCCTCGTCGCGGGACAGCGGACCCCGATCCAAGCGCACTTCCTTGAGGTGCCGCCACGCTTGGCCGACCAGTGGACCCGGCGGCAACCCGAGCAGCTCCATGATCGCGTTACCGTCCAGGTCCGGGCGTACCGCCGCCAGGTCCTCCTCAGCGCGGATCCGCTCGATGCGCAGTTCCAGATCGTCGTAGGTGCGCTGCAGCGCCAGCGCCTTGCGGCGGTTGCGGGTCGTGCAGTCGGCCCGGACGAGCTTGTGCAGCCGCGGCAACAGATCTCCGGCGTCGGTGACGTAGCGGCGCACCGCGGAGTCGGTCCACTCGCCGCCGCCGTACCCGTGGAACCGCAGGTGCAGGAACACCAGCGCGGCGACGTCCTCGACGACGTGTTTGGGATACCGCAGGGCACGCAACCGCTTGCGGACCAACTTGGCGCCGACAACCTCGTGATGGTGGAAGCTCACCCCGCCACCGGGCTCGTGCCGGCGAGTGGCCGGCTTACCGATGTCGTGCAGCAACGCCGCCAGCCGCAGCACCAGGTCGGGCTCGCCGTCCTCCAGCGCGATCGCCTGCTCGAGCACCGTCAGCGAATGCGTGTAGACGTCCTTGTGCTGGTGGTGCTCGTCGATCTCCAGGCGCATCGCGGGCACCTCGGGCAGCACGTACTCGGCCAGCCCGGTGTCCACCATCAGCTCCACGCCAGCCCGAGGGTCCGCCCCGAGCAGCAGCTTGGACAGCTCCGCGGCCACCCGCTCGGCGGTGATCCGGCTGATCTCGCCCGCCATCGCGCCCAGCGCCACCCGGACCCGAGGAGCGAGGGTGAAGCCGAGCTGGGAGACGAACCGGGCCGCGCGCAGCATCCGCAGCGGGTCATCGGCGAAGGACTCCTCCGGTGTCGCGGGAGTGTCCAGCTCGCGGCGAGCCAGCGCGGCCATCCCCTCGTGCGGGTCGACGAACCGGCCAGCGCCCGCGTCGCGCAGCGGCAGCTGGACGGCCATCGCGTTCACGGTGAAGTCCCGCCGGGCCAGGTCACCCTGCACGGTGTCGCCGAAGAGAACATCGGGGTTGCGGGACACCCGGTCATAACGGTCAGCCCGGTAGGTGGTGATCTCGCACTGAACGCCGGCCCGCGTCGCGCCGATGGTGCCGAAGGCGATCCCGGTGTCCCACACCGCGTCCGCCCAGCCCGCCAGGATCGCCGCGATGGCGTCCGGGCGCGCGTCGGTGGTGAAGTCCAGGTCGCTGCCCAGCTTGCCCAGGAGCGCGTCGCGCACACTGCCGCCCACCAGGTACAGCGAATAACCGGCCGCGGTGAACCGGTCGGCCAGCTCGTCGGCCAGCGGCGCGACCCGGAGCAGCTCCACAACCGCATTCTGCTGCGCGGGGGCAGTGCGCCGCGCGGGGCTCGCGGCCGGTACCCGACTACCCAACGCGGAGGGTGAAGACGACACAGCACGCGAGCGTAACGCCTCGGCTGTCGGCTCTCGCCGATACCATCGACACCATGCCCCCGCGTTCTCACAGATCCGGCCGTGATAGAAGCGCGCGCAAGGCACCGGGCCAGGGCAGTGACAAGGGTCAGGCCAGTCGGATGCGCACGGTGGCCGAGACCTCAGCGGGCGGGCTGGTAGTGGACACTGAGACCGGGAGGGCCGCCGTGATCGGTCGGCTGGATCGGCGCGGACGGCTGCTGTGGTCACTACCCAAAGGTCACGTCGAGCAGGGCGAGACCATGGAACAGGCGGCCGTGCGTGAGGTGGCCGAGGAGACGGGGATCGATAGCGCCGTGGTGGCCGCGCTGGGCAGCATCGACTATTGGTTTGTCGCCGAGGATCGCCGAGTGCACAAGACGGTGCACCACTTCCTGTTGCGCGCGGTGGGTGGGGAATTGTCTGATGCCGACGTCGAGGTCACCGAGGTGGCCTGGGTACCGCTGGCTGATCTGCCGGCGCGGTTGGCCTACGCCGACGAGCGACGCCTGGTGCAGCGCGCCGCCACGATGCTCGCGGACTCGGCGTGACGTGAGAGTCAGCCTCCGCCGTGGCGCCGCGGCCGCCCTGGTACTGGTGCTGGGATTGCTGATGCCTGGCGTCGCCGCGGGGCACTCCGCGCTACCCCAGCGGCCGAACGTGCTGGCTCGGCTTGAGCTGTCGGATCTCTCACCCCGGGTGGTCACCGTCACCAGCGCGCCGGTGCTTCGGGTGACCGGCCGGGTCGTCAACGCCGGGGACCGGCCGATCACCGCACTCGGCGTCCGGTTGCGCCGCGACGAGCCGATAAGCTCGGACGAGGCGGCCGCCCGGGCTCTTCAAGGACTCGCCACAGCGCCGCACGCCACCCGGTTGCAGCCGCTGCCGGGCGACCTCGCCGCTGGCCAGAGCAGGCCATTTCAGCTGGAGGTGCCCCTGCGTGGGGCGGAGGCAACGTCATTGCAGATCGACCAACCGGGTGTGTACCCGGTGCTGGTCACCCTCGACGGCAACCCAGAGGCCGGCGGCGTCGCGCGGCTGGCGTCGGTCCCGCTGCTGTTGCCAGTGCTCGGGATCCCCCCCGCTACCGTGGGCGGCCCGCTCGGGCCGGTGCTGCGCCGGCCCCCGCACCCGGCACCACTGACTGTGCTGTGGCCGCTGGCCGCGGCGCCCGATCGGTTACCGACCGGCCCCGGCGAGCCGATTCTCGTTCAGAGTGAGGGTGCCGGAACCGACCCGCTGGCCGCCGACGTCGCTCCCGGTGGGCGGCTGGACGGCGTGCTCGGTGCGCTTGAGCAGGGGGTACCGCCAGGGTCACCGCTAGGCGCGGCCGTGTGCGTGGCGGTGGACCCGCTGCTGCTAGAGACCCTCGACGGGATGAGCCGTGGCTACCGGGTGGCCCACTCCGGTGGGATCAGCGCGGGCACCGGTGCGCGGGACGCGCGGAGCTGGCTTGATCGGCTGCGCGGCGCTGTGCAAGGTCGCTGCGTGCTGGCGCTGCCCTATGCCGATGCTGACGTGGTAGCGCTGTCCCGGGCCGGGCTCACGGACCTGACGGCCCTGGCCACCAGCACCGGCGCGCGCCTGGTGAGCGACCTCCTCGGGGTGCAGCCGCTGACCGGGGTGAGCTGGCCGGCTGGCCAGATGCTCGACGAGCGCACGCTGGCTGACCTCACCGCACTCCAGACCCACGCCGTGTTGCTCGACCCCCGTGGCACCGTCCCCCCGCCAGCCGCCGACACAGCTGTCGTGAGCCTGGTTGGTAGCTCGGCAAGCATCGCCAACCCCAGCACCGCCATGCCGGGCGGCCATGCCACCGCTCCCGTCGGTCTCCTCGTCGACCCGCTGCTGACCGGCGCGCTGGATAGCGGCGCGAGCCCCGCAAGCCCACTGTCCGCGCAGGACGGGCTCGGCGCGCTGGTGTATCGCGCCGCTCGCGGCCGGCCCATCCTGCTGGTCCCACCGCGCCGCTGGCAGGCTTCCGGTACCGAAGCCAGCGCGCTGGTGAACACTGCCCGCCAGCTGCTGGATGCCGATTTCGTCACCTCTCGCGAGCTACCGGCGCTGGCCACCGCCCGTCCCGCTGATGCGGGCGTGGCGGTGAGATACCCGCCACAAGCCGGCGCCGAGGAGATCCCGCCACAGGTCACCGCGGTGCTTGCGCGGGATCGAGACGTTCTGCGCGACCTGCAAGTGGCCACCGTCCTGGATCCCGCCGCGAACCTCAGACCGGCCGCCCTGCTCGACCCGCTACGGCTCGGGCTGCTCCGTGACGTGTCCACGGCCTGGCGCGGGGCGCCCAACCGGGCCGTGTTGGCGACCTCGCAGGAGTGCGGCCGGCTGGATGAGCTACTCCGGTCGGTGCGGATCGTGCAGCCACCCGGCTCCTACACCCTGGCGGCATCGGACTCCCCACTGTTGATCACCGTGAGTAACGAGCTGCCGGTCGGCATGCAGGTCGTGCTGAGCCTGTCGGACACCGCCGGGCTGCGCACCGGGGGAGTCGGGCTACAGCTGGTGCCGGCCCGCAGCACCCGGCAGCTGGTCATCCCGGCGAAAGTGAGCCGGGCCGGTCAGTTCAGCGTCGATGCCCGGTTAAGCACCCAGGGCGGCACCGCGCTGGGCGAGCCGAGCACCCTGCAGCTGCGCTCTACCGCGTTCGGCAGGGTTACCGTCGCACTCACCACGGGCGCCGGCGCCGCGCTGATTCTGCTAGTGGCCCGCGCCATTGTGCGTCGAGTCCGCAGGATCCGAGCAGCCGGCGGTAGCCCGATCGCCGGCTCAGCCGGCAGTCAATCGACTGGCCTCAGGGAGCCGTAGGCTTGAGAATGGTCCGAAACGCCCAGGGTGTGCGGAGAGCCCAGGTGTCCAGCGAAAACCCAGAAGGGGTGACACCGCGGTGACCGAGTCGGGGGGAGCGCAGGCACACCAGCACCGCCTCCCCTGGCCGACTCCCGGGTGTGTTCTCGGGCGGGACCGTTACCGCCTGCTGTCCGAAGTCGGCCGCGACGACCGCCGCGCCGTCCGCCTGTGGCGCGGCCGTGACCTGGTGCTGGACCGTGACGTCGCGCTCACGTTGTTCATCGCCACACCGCACGATCCCGCAGCGGTCGCGCCGATCCGTTCCGCCGTCGCGCGCGCGTTGCGCTCGGCTCGCCTGGAGACCGCGGGCGCCGTGCGCATGCTGGATGTGCTAGAAACGGAGCGCAGGGACGGCCCAGACGGCCCGAGCGCCGCAGTCATCGTCGCCGAGTGGACGCCGGGTTGCGCCCTGGTCGACCTCTTGGACGGCGGGCCGCTAGCGCCAGCGGTGGCGGCCCGGGTGCTCGCGCCACTAGCTGGTGCGGTCGACGCCGCCCACAGCGCGGGTCTGGTCCTCGGTTGTGACCATCCGGACCGGATCCGGGTGACCCCCGATAGGCAAGCCCGACTCGCCTTCCCCGGCCCGTCCGCCACGACCGGGTCCAGGGATGACATCCTCGGCCTGGGCGCGATGCTGTACTTGCTGCTCACTGGGTGCTGGCCGCTGCCCGACGGGCCGCCCAACCTGCCGCCCGCGCCGATCGGGCCGGGCGGCTTGCCGATCAGCCCCACGACACTGCGGCCCGAGGTACCCGTGGAGCTGTCCACTCTCGCGCTGCGCAGCATCGCCGGTCCAGGCGCCGGCGGGGGCGTGCACACCGGGGCCGCCGTGCGGCAGGTGCTCGAGCTCAACGCCGCGACCGAGGACGACGACCTGTTCTCACCGGACACCCGCAGCGGCCGGGTCCGCCCGATCGACCGGCGTCGGGCGCAGCGCCGCCGCCGGATCAAGTTCGGTGTGTCGATGACGGTGCTGGGTACCGCCACCCTACTGATCCTCGGCTACGCCGGCGTCCAGGTGGTGTCGGTGTTCACCGACACCGGGGGCGCGCCGCTGGTCATCGCCGCCGCCGGCCCCACCAACCGGGCACCAGCGCCGTCACCGGTGCGGTCCGCGCCGGTCCGCGCCAAGCACGTGGCGGTCTATGACCCCTCCGGGCTGGGCAGCCCAGACCACCAGAAGGACGTCGGCAAGCTGCTGGACGGCAATCCGGACACGGGATGGTCCACCGACTCCTACTTTCAGCAGTTCCCCATCTACAAAAAAGGGCTCGGCGTGATGCTGAGCTTCGAGGCGCCCATCGCGGCGGCCTCGGTGACCGTGATATCGCCGAGTCGGGGCACCGTGTTCGAGATACGCACCGCGACGTCGGCGAATCCGCGACTGAACGACACCACCCTGGTCGGCACCGCCACTCTCACCGGGGGCAGCACCCAGATCCGGCTGCGGGCCGGGCCGCCAACGCGATACCTGCTGGTGTGGATCACCCAACTAAGCGGCGGGAAGGACCACCACCAATCCAGGATCAACGGACTCGAGGTCCAGCAGCGAGTCACCTGAGGTATCAGAACGTCACGTGGTTGAGGCGGCACGGGGCGTGTCCTACCGGTCACGGCGGTCTGACCCGATGGCGCTTAATGGGTCGAGTGGCCGACGCCGACCACGTTGTTATCCCTTGTAAGGTTTGTCGCAATCTGTTGGTCGCCTACTGGACTACCGCTGTTCACCCTCAGAGAGCATGGTCCCCGTGAGATCCGTATTTGCCTAAGGCGTGCTCGTGACGGTCCTTATCCGCATCGTGTGGATGAGCTCCCCGCTGGCCTCGCCCTATCCGACGCCGCGGCGAGGCGTGGGGCCGGGCGCACCTGCCCGGTCGGTCCGTCCCCTCCGTGCCCCGCTAACTCGACGAGTACACGCGACAGTCGGCCCTAGTGCGCCGGAGTTGGCCTGGCGCGAGATGCGCTACGAACCCGCCGATCGACTACTACCTTTTCCCGCGCGGAATCGGACTTGGCGCACCTGGCCCAGGTAACCGACACGGTACGCGCAAGACAGGTAACCAGATCGCGGAGAGGCGGGTGTGATGCGAAACGTTCTGATCACCGGCGGGTCAAGCGGGATCGGCCGAGCCTGCGTCGCCAGGTTCGTAGCCGGTGGTGACCGAGTGTGGTTCACCTACCAGTCGAGGCACGAGCGGGCCCAGCGGATCGTCGCGGAGCTGGCCGCGGCGGGCGCGCACATCGAGGCGTTCGAGTTCGACCAGGGGGACTGGACGAGCCACCAGCGGCTGGCCGCGAGCCTGCCGGGACCGGTCGACGTATTAATCAACAACGCCGCCGTCGGATCGCGGACCGTCGAGCGGTACATGGCGGGCACCGAGGCCGAGCGGAGCGCGGCTTTCCTGCACATCAACAGCGTCGGGCCACTGTGGCTCACCCAGCAGCTACTACCGGGCATGATCGAGCGCGGCTACGGAAAAGTGGTCAACATCGCCAGCGTGGGAGGTGGGATCACCACGTTTCCCAGTTTCCACATCGCGGACGGGATGAGCAAGGCTGCCCTGGTGTACCTGACCCGGCACCTGGCCGCCGAGCTCACCCACGAACCGGTCGACGTATTCGCGGTCTGCCCCGGCGCGGTGGAAACGGCCATGCTGGAGGAGAGCACCTTGTCCGGGCTGTCAACGCCGCAGCGGCACGCGCTGGAGGCTCGGCTGCCCGGGGGGCGGCTGCTACAGCCGGACGAGGTCGCCGCTGTCGTGCACTGGCTGAGCGGCCGTGACGCGATGCTGCTACACGGCGCGGTGATCGACGCATCAATGGGCCTAGGCGTGCATCCCGGCCTGATATCGGGCCATGATACCCCACTGCGGCGCCCGCCGGTCAGGCCTACCGCGAACGGGAACGTGTGCTAACAGTGTCCCCCGTCGCGACCCGGTTGGCCGCCAACGCCCCGGACGTTCCGGGGGCCCTCAAGGTCGAAAACCGCACCGGAGGTGGGTGTCAATCGTGCATTACAACGACTACCTCGAACTGGACACACTGCTGTCTTTGCAGCACCCGCGCGTCCCCGCGCAACCGAGCCGCGTACACGCGGCCGAGCACTTCTTCATCGTGGTGCACCAGAGTTGCGAACTGTGGCTGGCGCAGATCCTGCTCGATCTCGACCACGCGACGGAGGCACTGTCGGCGCCGGAGGTCGCCGGCGAGCTCGCTCTGGAGCACCTGTCACGGGTCGCTGACATCTTCGGCGTGCTGCATGAGCAAATAGTCCTGCTGGATCGGCTGTCGAGCCACTGCTTCGCGCGGTTCCGCCCGTACCTGGGAACCGGCAGTGGCGCGCAGTCCGCACAGTGTCGCGAGCTGGACCGGAAGCTGGGGTTGGGACCTACCGCAAGCCCGGTGGCCGCCGCATTCGTCTCGGCGACCACCGCGGCGGGGCTGGAGCTGGTCGAGGTCTGTCGGAAGGACCTGAGCGCCGGCGTGCTGCACCTCATCGTGAACACCCTGCTCGACATCGGGCAGGGCTACTGGCGTTGGAAGGTCGCTCACCTATCGCTGGTGTCCAGGCTGCTCGGCGACATCGCCGGTACCGGGGGGACCTCCAGCGTCGGTTACCTGACCCAGCGGGTGCGCATGCCCTTCCCCGAAGTGCACGATGCGCGGCGGCAGGCGCACCTCACCGAGTAGCGGCAGGCACGCCAGCGGCAGCGGGGGAATGTTGCCCACCAGCTTGACGAGCCAGTCGTCATCCCCAGAACCCATCACCGCCTCACCTGCTGCCCCTCGGCAGCGACCTCCGCGAGGACGTCGATCCGATCAAGGAGGTATTCGGCGCGAGCACGGGTGTCGGCGAACATGCCTACCGCGGCGAGTTGCCGGCGGCGTACCACGCAAACGGCAGTTCGGCACCGGGCACGGGTGCCGTCGCTTCGGCGAGAGCGAGGTAGAGATGGTCGACGTGGATATGCGGCTCGGGTTCGCGTTGTTCGGCGCGCACGTGTTGTTCAACGATCCACAACGGCGTGATCACCGAGGGTTCATTGGCACCGTCGGGCTCATCGAGTCCTGGGCCAGACAGCAGGCGGGCGGCGAGGCCGGTCTCTTCGGCGACTTCGCGCAGCGCCGCCTCGGCGGGGTTCTCGTCGGCTTCGACGTGCCCGCCAGGCAGCATCCACTTTCCCAACCGAGGATGACGGATGAGCCCGACGCGCCAGGCGCCCTCGGCGCGGGCGAAGAGGAAGACGCTGGCGGTGGAGTGTTTGACGCCTCCCCCGCGCCATGCTGCTCCGATTCGAGCGAGGTCCGCCGCAGCGACACGCTCGTGGCCGGGAACTCCTCAGCAACAAGGGGTGCCGGAAGCGCAATCTTGGGTAGCGCGCGAAGCCGCGATCCACTCCGATGAGGTGACCGCACCCGTCTCTACAGGCCAGCGCCCAGGTATTGATAATGTCGCCTCTTGACTTTACTGGGTGACAGGATGCTAAAATTCTCTGCGACGCGCGATAGGCGAGCCTTGGGAGCCCGCTATGTCTTTCGGTAACGACACACCGGAACACCCACTCGGAGCGCGGGCGGGCCGGGACAACGATGCTCGGCTCGACGGGCGCAAGCTTTGGCGGGACCGACAGCCGCAGTGAACCGGAACCCACTGACGCTGCATCAATGGCCTATTTCGCGATGGAGACCGATTGTGCAGAATAGCGACTTATTCCTGCCACAGATGCACCCCGTGATTCCGTTCGACCTACCGAAGGAATACGCACGCCTGCGCGCGGAGGCACCGATCACGCGGGTAGGCTGCCCCGCCGGAATAGACGCCTGGCTGATGACCCGGCACGCGGACGTGCGCGCTGTGCTCTCCAACGCCCGGTTCAGCTCTCGGGGCGCACTGTTCTGGCACATCCGCTTCGAGGACGATCCGCCACCGGGCGCGTTCCACCGCTTCGACGGTGCCGCGCACCAGCGCTTCCGTCGCGCGCTGGGTCCGGAGCTCAGCGCCCGCCGCGTGTCGGAGCTGCGCCCGGTGATTGAGCGCATCGTGGCCGGGCGCCTGGATGCGATGGCCGCGCTAGGCGGCCCCGTGGACCTCTACCGGGAATTAGCGCTGCCGGTGCCCTCCTTGGTGATCGGGGAGCTGCTCGGCGTCCCGGGAGAAGAGCAGAGCTGGTACCACGAACGCAGCCAGCTCCTGCTGCGCGCCGATGCCACGCGAGAGGAACGGGAACGCACCCTGGCGGAGATGCTCGACTACATGCGGAACCTGGTCGCCAGCAAGCGCCGCGAGAGCGGCGAGGACCTGCTGAGCAGGCTCGCCCGGGGCTCAGGCCGCGCGGCGGAGCCGTTCACCGACCAGGAGTTAAGCTTCTTGGGCTTCCTCCTGCTGTTCGCCGGGCATGAGACCACCGCCAGCACCATCGGCCTGGCTGTGCTCGCCCTGCTACGACACCCGCAGCAGCTGGCCGCGCTCCGCGCGGACCTGGGGGAGACCGGTCGGGCGGTCGAAGAATTGCTGCGCTACCTGCCTGTGCTACTCCCCGGCCTCGCTCGGTACGCCACGGAAGACATTGAGGTAGGCGACCAGCGGATACGGGCGGGAGAGTGGGTCGTCACCGCGCTGACGTCAGCGAACCGCGACCAGGAACTGTGCGACCGACCAGACCACCTGGACCTCACCCGGGAGCCTACGCCGCACGTCGCTTTCGGCTACGGCCCACACCAATGCATCGGGCAGCTGCTGGCCCGGACGGAGATGGAGGTCGTACTGCGCGGTCTCATTGGGCGCTTCCCGGAGCTACAGCTGGCGGTGCCGTTCGAGCAGGTCCCGCTGCGTTCCGACATGGTCACGCACAGCGTGCGGGCTCTGCCCGTCACCTGGTGACGGGCAGAGCC
>JBOHFY010000472.1:0-7199 GCA_050699895.1 Pseudonocardiaceae bacterium | reverse complement strand
CAGGTCGATAGACGGAAACGACTACCAGCCACGAGCACCACACCCACGGAGAACCGCCGCACCACCAGCAAGATCACCCGGTTCGAGCGACATCATGCAACGGTCCGGAGACCCCCGGAGAAGGGATGCGGATCGGGGAGGCGTTGGGGCTGCGGCACGAGGACTGGGCCGCGGCGGAGCGGACGGTCGCGGTGGTGCCGCGGATCAACGACAACGGTGCTCGCGTCAAGTCCGCGCGGCCTCGGACGATCCCGATTAGCGCCGGGCTGGTCCGGCTCTACGCTGACTATCTGCACGGCGAGTACGGCGAGCTGGACAGCGATTACGTGTTCGTCAACCTCTGGGGCGAACCGCGCGGTCACCCGTTGACCTACGCCGGGGCTTATGACCTGGTCAAACGGCTGCGCCGGCGGACCGGGGTGGAGTTCGACCCGCACTGGTGCCGCCACACCTACGCCACCGGGCTGCTGCGCGCGGGCACCCCGGTGGAGGTGGTGAGCACACTGCTCGGCCACGCCTCGGTCACCACGACCGTCGAGGTCTACGGACACCTCAGCGTCGCCGACGCCCGCCAGGTGCTGGAGCGGGCGGGCTGGTTCAGCAACAGCACGGTGGTGCTGTGAGCGTGCCGGCACCGGCCTGGTCGCCGGGCCCGCACCGTCGGGTGCTGGAGGGGCTACTCGGCGCGGTCCGCCCCGAATTCCGCGCCGACGTGCTCGTGTTTCCCGCCGAGGACCCGGTGTTCGGCGGTGGTGCTTGCCGGGTCGAGACGTGTCAGCGGCCCGCTCGCGGGCACGGCCTCTGCCAGGGCCATCACCTGCGGTGGGTCGGCGAGGGTCGCCCCGACCTGAACGAGTTCGCCGCGACCACCGATCCCCGGTGGCGCCGGCAGCGCCCGAATATGGAGTGTCGGATCCTCGGATGCGGCTTCGGGGCCGCCCGCGGCGGACTGTGCCAGCTCCATCATCAGCGGTGGGACCGCGCCGGCTCGCCCGACCCAGACAACTGGACGGCCCCGTGGGCGGCGCTGCGGGCGCCGGCGCCCGGCGCGGTCTGCCGGATCGATCACTGCCGGTTGTGGCCGCGGGCGACGCTGCCGTTCTGCCACAGCCACGCCAACACCTGGAAGGTCAACGGGCGGCCCGACATCGAGGTCTTCGTCCGCGGCTTCACCGAGGTCGCGACCACCGAGGAGGAGATCATCCGGCTGGACCGGCTCAGCCCCCAGCTGAAACTGGAGATCCAGTACGCGTTGCAGTGCCGCCGCGACCAGCCCAGCACCAAGACGCTACCGGCGGTGGTCATGGCATTGGTCCGGCTGCTGGCCGCGACGAACACGGGATCGTTGCTCGACCGGGCCGAGGACGAGTGGCGGACCCAGATCGGCCGCCCGGCGCCACGCGACGGCGGCCCCCGGGCACTGCTGATCTACGCTCGCCGCCAGGTCGAGGATCTCGCCGACGCCGGCGGCTGGGAGGCCGAGTTCGGCCGCGACGCGTGGCAGATGCGCCGCCTCGGGTTCACCGGCAACCAGCAGTTGACCTTCACTAGGATTCCGCAGCCATGGCTGCGGGATCTGGTCAAACGGTGGCTGCGCTGGCGGCTGGGCACCGGGCTCGGGTTGCCGGTCGCCAGCCGCGGCCTGCTCGCCCTGACCCGGTTCGCGGTGTTCTGCCAGCGCATCGGCGTCGCCGCGCTGGCCGATATCGACCGGGTCGTGCTGGAGCGCTACCTGGCGGACTTGCAGGCCGCCCTCGCCGGGAGTCAGCGCCACGGCGACCACATCGGACAGCTCAACATGTTCCTGCACGCGGTTCGCCAGCATCACTGGGACGACTCGCTGCCGGCCACCGCGCTGCTGTTCACCGACGACGTCCCTCGACGCGCCGAGCGCCCCCCACGGGCGTTGGCCGAGCAGGTGATGGCCCAGATCGAGGACCCCGCGAACCTTGGGCGGTTCACCAACCCGGCTTACCGGCTGGTCACCCTGATCCTGATCCGGGCCGGGCTGCGCGTCACCGACGCGCTGAGCCTGCCGCGGGACTGCCTGGTCACCGACGCCGACGGCGCCCCCTACCTGCGCTACGACAACCACAAGATGAAACGCCAGGCGCTGGTCCCGATCGACGAACAGCTCCACGCCCTGATCGGCGAGCAGCAGACCCGCGTCGGGGAAGCGCCGGTGCTGTTCCCGCGACCGACGAAGAACCCAGACGGTCGCGTCCCGGTCGCGTCCTCGACCTACCGGCTCGCGCTCTATCGGTGGCTGGCCCGCTGCGAGGTCCGCGACACCCACGGCAGACCGGTGGCGTTGACCCCGCACCAGTGGAGACACACCCTGGGCACCCGGTTGATCAACCGGGACGTCCCGCAGGAGGTCGTGCGGCGCATCCTCGACCACGACTCGCCGCAGATGACCGCGCACTACGCCCGGCTGCACGACACCACCGTCCGGCGGCACTGGGAAGCCGCCCGCAAGGTTGACATCGCCGGCGACGTCGTCGTGGTCGATCCCGCCGGGCCGTTGGCTGAGGCCGCCTGGGCCAAGCAGCGTCTCGGCCGGGCGACTCAAGCGCTGCCCAACGGGTTCTGCGGGCTGCCGGTCCAGAAAACCTGCCCGCACGCCAACGCCTGCTTGACCTGCCCGATGTTCGTCACCACCGCGGAGTTCCTGCCCCAGCACCGCGGCCACCGCCAGCAAGTCATCGAGCTCATCACCGCCGCCCAAGCCCGCGGCCAGGACCGCCTGGTCGAGATGAACCAGCAGGTCCTGGGCAACCTCGACCGCATCATCGGCACCCTCACCGACGACCCCGCACCCGCCCGCCCGGAGGTGTCTGATGCGGGCTGACAACTCCCATCACGTGATCGACGCGGCACACCGACGCTCCCAGCTCACCCGCCGCCGAGCCATCGCCGCCCTGCGTCGAATGGACAACGCCGGGCTACCTGTCACCGTCAACGCCATCGCCCGCGAGGCCAGCGTGTCCCGGTCCTGGCTCTACAACCAACCCGACCTGCGCGCCGAGATCGAACGACTGCGAGACCGACCGCGTCCCACCGCGGGCCGGCTCGTCCCGGACCGCCAGCGCTCCTCCGACGCCTCCCTGCTGCGCCGCGTCGAGGTCGCCACACAGCGCATCCGCGATCTGGACACCGACAACAAGCGGCTCCGCCACGCACTCGCCGAAGCCCTCGGCGAGCGCCGCACCGCCCAATCCCGGCAGCCACCGCGCGACACGCCGGAACCACAAGTTCCGCCGCCGATCACAACCAGCCGAACAGCTACGTCACAAACACTGTCCACACCGCAAACCAGCAGATCACAGCCTTGATCATCCATACGACTCAAGATAACGATCGCGTTCGCCGTACAGATGATCTTACGGATCTCCTGGTCAAATCTTAGGAAGGGCACGAACTCCGCCCACGCGTTCGTCCACAACCGGATGATCGCGGGATACCTCTTCTCCCACTTCTCACTGAACTCGGCGAACGAGTCCAGCGCGGCCTGCTCCGACGGCGCGGTGTACACTAGTTTAAGATCCTTCGCGATCGCCGCCCAATCCTTCCTCGAGGCGTATTTGAACGAGTTGCGCAGTAAATGCACGTTATGCCGATATCGGCATAACGTGCATTATCCCGACACCACTGTTATGCCGATATTGGGCGGGTTCCCGCTGGTGGGCGGGGGTGAGCGGGTGCGTGATGTCGGCATAATCATAGGGTTTCGAGGAATGCGAGGAGTTGATCGGGGGGCTTGTAGCGGCCCGGGGTTGTTGTTGGCGGGGTCGTGCGGTCGAGGGCTCGCTGCTTGAGCGCCATGTCGGCTTGCAGGTAGATCTGGGTGGTGGTGAGGTTCTCGTGTCCGAGCCACAAGGCGATCACGGTGATGTCGACCCCGGCGTGGAGCAGCCGCATTGCCGCGGTGTGACGCAGGACGTGAGGGGTGACGTTCTTGTTGGTCAGGGACGGGCAGGACCGCGTTGCCGTTGAGGTGTAGAGGGTGAGCCGTTGGTGTAGGGCGTCGTGGCTGAGTGGGCCGCCGCGGCTGGTGGGGAACAGCGGGTCATGTGGCTGGCCTGCCCGTTCGGGCAGCCAGGCACGCAGGGTCGCTGCCGTGGCGGGGGTCAGTGGCGTGATCCGGTCTTTGCGGCCTTTGCCGTGGCAGGCGACGTATGCCCCGGTGCCGAGGTGGATGTCGTGGCGGGTCAGGCTGGTGAGTTCGGAGGCCCGCAGCCCGGTCTGGATGGCGAGCAGGATCCAGGCGTGGTCGCGGCGGCCGGTGCGGGTGGCGCGGTCCGGGGCGGTGAGCAGCGCCTCGACTTCGGGATCGGTGAGGAACGTGACGATCGTGTGGTCAGCCCGTTTGGTCGGGATGGCCAGGACGCGTTCGATGTCGGCGGCGTGCTCGGGGTGGCGCAGTGCCGCGAAGGCGAACAGGGAGTGGATCGCGGCCAGTCGGGCGTTGCGGGTCCGCACGCTGTTGCCGCGGTCGTGTTCGAGGTGGTCGAGGAACGCGGCGATCACGGGTGCGTTCAGGTCGGCGATGTCCAGGCGGCATGGTGAGGTCCCGGTGCGCCCGGCGGCGAAGTTGAGCAGCAGCCGCAGGGTGTCGCGGTAGGCGGAGATGGTGTGAGCGCTGGCCCGGCGCTGGCGGATGAGCCGCTCGGTGAAGAACGCCTGCACGGTGGCGGCGGCCGCGGTCATCGTGGCTGTCCTGGTTCGGGGCCGAGCCGGTGGGCGGCTTCGGCGAGCAGTTCGGGTGCGGCTTGGAGGTACCAGTAGGTGTGAGCCGGCGCGGTGTGACCCAGGTAGGCCGACAGCAGCGGCATCCGGGCCGCGATGTCACCGCCGTCGCGGCACCAGTCCAGGAGCGTGGCGACCGCGAATGAATGCCGTAAATCGTGCGGACGCGCCCGGCAGGCTCCAGCGCGGGCGGTCAGACCCGCGCGGCGGGCCAGCTTGGCGAATGTCTGGCCGACGTTGTAGTAGAGCAGCCGGGTTCCCGCATCCGAGACCAGCAGCGCTTCGCTGACCGGTCGCGGGAAGTGCTGGTCACGCAACCGCCGGTAGGCCAGCAGGGCTGCGACCGTCGTGTGGTGCAGCGGGAGCAGCCGGTGTTTGCCCAGCTTGGCGTGACGCACCAGGAGCAGCCCGCGGCTGGTGTCGAAGTCCTCGTCATCGAGGGCGACGAGTTCACCGCCGCGGATGCCGGTGACCGTCATCAAGCCGATCAGCGTCTGGATGGTCGCTGTGCGCAGCGGAGTCCGCAACCGCTCGGCTTGGGCGAACAAGGCCGCGATGTCGGCGTCGGAATACAGGTAGGGCACCGCACGGCGGGGCCCGCCGGGCAGCAGGCCGACCGGGGGAACCTCGGTGGCCGGGTCGAGGGTACGCAGGTAGGCGGCGAAGCCGCGCACCACCTGCATCCGGAATCTCAGCCAGCCGGGGCTGGCGCCCGGCGGCAACATGACCCAGGCCAGCGCGTCGGTCACCGTGACCGTGCCACTGTGGCGTTCCCGCAGGTACGTGATGAACTGCTCCAGCAGCTTGGCGTCGCGCTCCAGCGTGAACCCGAGGCTGCGCCGCAGGTCCAGGTAGTCGGCCAGCGCCTCTGGCAGCCCGGTCATGACACACCCGGCCACGGGCGCGACAGCGCGCGCAGCGCCTCGATGCTGACCTTGGTGTAGGCCGCCGTGGTGAGTGTCTGTCGGTGCCGCAGCACCTGGCCGATCTCGGCTAGGGAGCCGCCTTCGGCGAGGATGGACGTGGCGGCGCTGTGCCGCAGCCGATGCGCGTGGATCACGCCCAGCCCAGCCCGGCGGGCAGCGGCGGCCACCGCCTGAGTAACCCCCACCGGGGTCAGTCCCTGGTGTGGTGCCCTGATGCGGGTGAACACGCTGCGGTCCAGCGCGGTGGCCGGCCGGCCGTCCCGCAGGTAGCTCGCGATGGCCTCGCCGACATCAGCGGGCAGCGGGAGCCCGTCGAGGCGGTTTCTCTTTCCCCGGATCGTGATCTCGCCGCGCCGCCAATTGATGTCGTCCAAACCCAGCCCGGCGACCTCGCCCGCCCGCAGACCTACCCTCGCCAACAGCGTCAAGATCGCCAGGTCACGGCGCCCCGCGGCGGTCGCCAGGTCGCAGGACGCCAGCAACGCCCCTACCTCGCCTGGTTGAAGCGGCCGGACAAGCCCAGGCCGCCGATTAGCGACCTTGGGCACCGCCTGATCCAGCGGCCCCCCGATCAGGCCCTGCACGTGCCAGAAGCGCAGCAACGACCGCAACGCACTCGCCAAACGCTGCACCGTCTTGGGCGACAGCCGACGCGACTGAGCAACCAAGAACGAACTCACCTCACCAGCGGCAAGATCCGCCAGATCACTCTCGCCCTCGCGCGCACAACGCTCAACGAACGGACGAACAAGATCGACATAACCGCGAACACTCCGGGCACCCATGCCGCGTTCACTGACCAGGTAGTCACGGTAGCGCCCCAGCAGCACCTCGCCCGGTGTCCGTGCCGGCGGTGGCACCACCTCACCGATCACCCCGAGGCTCCGGAGATAGCTCAGCAACGGCACCAGCGCCTTCTCCGACCGCAAGCTCCGATACCCAGCCGCGCGGCGAACCACCACATATCGCTCGACCACAGCCGGTGTCAGATCCGCGACATCCAGCCGACCGCCGGCCATCCAACGGCTCAGATGCGCCACCAACCCCACCTGATGCGCCGCGGAGGGAACCGTGTAGCCCCGCCGCGCGAGCTCCGCGGCAAACCCCCGCACGTACGACTCCAGGGGTCCGACCACCCAGGAGCCCAACACCTCGACCATGACGCTCTCCTCTCCACCGATGGAAAGGTCAAGCGTCGATCAACCAACCAGGATTATGCCGACATCGCGAACACCGGCACCCCCGCCCACCAGCGGGAACCCGCCCAATATCGGCATAACAGTGGTGTCGGGATAATGAACGACGCATGTTTGCACGATGGTTTTGGGCCACACGGTCGTGATCGCCTCGGGCAAGCCCTTCAACCCGTCGCAGACGACAATCAGGCAGTCCCGGGTGCCCCGGTTCTTGATCTCCGACAGGACGCGCATCCAGTACTTCGCGCCCTCCCCGTCACCGTGCTCCCCGGCCCATAACCCCAGGATGTCCCGGGTTCCCTCGACCGTGACCGCGAGCGCGACGTAG
>JBOHFY010000471.1:0-3809 GCA_050699895.1 Pseudonocardiaceae bacterium | reverse complement strand
TCGATCGACTACGACGTGTGGCCGGACGGGTGGACGGTGACCACCAAGGACAAGCAGCGCACCGCGCAGTTCGAGCACACCCTGGTCGTCACCTCGGCCGGGGCGGAGATCCTGACCCTGCCGTAATCATGCGCGGAGCGTTGCTCGTTGCCGGCACCACCTCGGACGCGGGCAAGAGCGTGGTGGTGGCCGGGATCTGCCGGTGGCTGGCCCGTCGCGGGGTGTCGGTGGCGCCGTTCAAGGCGCAGAACATGTCCAACAACTCGGTCGTGACCTCCGACGGTGGGGAGATCGGCCGGGCGCAGGCGATGCAGGCCGCGGCGTGCGGCATCGAACCCGGGGTGCGGCTGAACCCAGTCCTGCTCAAACCGGGCAGCGACCGGTGCGCCCAAGTGGTGGTGCTTGGGCGAGCCGAGGGCACAGTGTCCGCCGTGTCCTACCGGCACCGCAAAGCTGAGCTGCTTGACGTCGTGGTGAACACGTTGGCGGCGCTGCGAGCCGACTACGAGGTGGTGATCTGCGAGGGCGCCGGATCGCCCACCGAGATCAATCTGCGCGGCACCGACATCGCCAATATGGGACTGGCCCGGGCCGCCGGGCTGCCGGTGCTGGTGGTCGGAGACATCGACCGCGGTGGTGTGCTCGCGCACCTGTTCGGCACCGTGGCGCTACTCTGCCCCGCTGACCAGGCGCTGGTGGCCGGATTTGTGATCAACAAGTTTCGTGGCGACCCGGGGCTGCTGGCTCCTGGCCTGGCGCGGTTGCGGGCGTTGACCGGCCGGCGCAGCTACGGTGTATTGCCCTTTCGGGACGGCCTGTGGCTCGACGCTGAGGACTCGCTGGCCCACGTCGCCGACGGCGTGGTCGGGCGGGCGGCTGCGCCTTACGGCACTCAGTGGCTGCGGGTGGCCGCGGTGCGGCTGCCGCGGATCTCCAACGGCACTGACGTCGACGCGCTGGCCTGCGAGCCCGGGGTGGCGGTCCGCTATGTCACCGAACCGTCCCGGTTGGCTGACGCCGACCTGGTGGTGCTGCCCGGCTCGAAGTCCACCGTGGCGGACCTGTCCTGGCTGCGCCGCAGCGGGCTGGCCGCTGCGGTGGTGGCGCACGCTGGCGCCGGAAAGCCGGTGCTGGGCCTCTGCGGTGGCTACCAGATGCTGGCGCGCCGGATCACCGACCACGTCGAGTCCGGGGCCGGGGAGGTAACGGGCCTGGGACTGCTCGATCTCGACGTCGTCTTCGACCAGTGCAAACACCTGCGGCGCGCGGCCGGGACCGCACTGGGTGAGCCGGTCACCGGCTACGAGATTCATCACGGCCGGGTGGTGCACCGCGGCGACGCTGGGTTGATCTCTGGGTTGATTTCTGGCGTTGATGAGGGTTCCGATAGCGGCCACGTGCTGGGCACCCACTGGCACGGGCTGTTGGAGAACGACGCCTTCCGCCGCGCCCTGCTGCGCCGAGTGGCCCGCTTCGCCGGCCGGCCCGGTTTCCGACCGGCGCCCGCCACTAGCTTTGCCGCACTGCGGGCCGCCCAGCTGGACCTGCTCGGCGACCTGGTCTCCGCTCATCTGGACACCGACGCGCTGCTCGACCTCATCGAGCACGGCCCCCCACCTGATCTTCCTTTCATCCCCCCAGGCGCCGACGATCAGTAATACCTGCCCCTCGCGGGAACGCCCTCGGGCTGGTTGCTGCGGCGCATGCTGGCCGCGCTGGCCCCGTACGCATGGACTGTTCCGGATATGTCTACCCACAGCGTTTCCCGGGATAGCCTGCGAGCCAGCTCACGGCTGCGGATCCGGTATATACCCGCCGTCCTGCGCACGCCCAGCCGTTGTGCCCACGACCGGTCCAAATAGATCCAATGATCGGCACGGCGGCTGTGGTCGACTTTGCTTCTCATGAGGTTCTCCTTTGTCAGGGAATCTCTGAATAATTCAGTGGCCCAATCTCCATGGCGCACGCCATATGGGGAGAGCAAGAGCTGGAAAGCGGCATTTCCCCTACTGCTTCCTGTGTGCCGTGACACGGCGCAGTGTCATGACTACGGTTGACCAGAGTGAACATAACCGAGGCGCTCCAGCCCGCACAAGGACTCCTAGCGGTAACCGCTGTCACATATATCGTGCCGCATCGCTAGCCCCGTCACATGGCTCCTCAAATGTTATCGTATTGTGAAGTTCAACCCTGAGTTGCCACAGTGTTAAGGTGCTGGTTGTTGCGGGTGCGGCGTATCGGGGGAGGCATGCGCGCTGGCTACGATGATCCGGCCGACGCTCCGGTTTGGTCAGACTAGACTTGACCTAGTACCCTGGGATCGTGGAAAAGCAGGTGAACGTCTATGAGGCCAAGACCCAGTTCTCCAAGCTGCTGGAGCGGGTAGAAGCCGGTGACGAGATCATCATCGCCCGTCACGGCAAGCCTGTGGCGCGGCTGGTGCCGTTGCAGCGTGCCCCCGTGCGCCGGGTGCCCGGAGCGTGGAAGGGCAAGGTCTGGATGTCCCCTGATTTCGATGAGCCTGACCCGGAGCTGGAGAGTTTGTTCTACGACGGGCCGATCTTCCCTGACGAGGGTGATCGTTTGTGAGGCTTCTGCTCGACACGAACGTACTGATCTGGTGGCTCGAGGAGTCGCCACAGCTGGGCAAGGAGACTCGCGACGCGATCACGGGGGAGTTTGAGGTGATGGTGTCGGCGGTCAGCGCGTTCGAGATCGCAACGAAGGTCGCGATCGGCAAGCTGCGGACGCCAGGTGACCTTGTTGCGCAGATCACGGAACAGGAGATGATCGAGCTCCCGGTAACGGTGCGGCACGGATTGGCGGTGGGACAGCTTCCCATGCACCATCGCGACCCGTTCGACCGGCTGTTCATCGCGCAGGCCCGGTGTGAGGAGCTCACGATCGTCACGAGTGATCCCGCATTCGCCGCCTACGACGTGCCGATCATGCCCGCCTGACTCACCGACGAACACCCAGGGTCACGTGGTGAACTCGTCCAGTGAGCCGCTACCCTCAGTGATATCTGAGCGCGTCGATCAACTCTTGGTGGAGTCTCATGTGTGGCTTTGACGTGACGCCAGTCAAGCTGCAGGTGTGTGGCTCACTGTTGGCACACATCAGCGACGAAGTCCGCACAGAGATGCGTGTCTTGCAGGCCGAGATGGACTCAGTTCTTGGTGATGGGTAACAACCCATCACAATGGACCCGTCGAACTCGTGGCGTAGGCATCACCACCGGATGCACGTCGAGCAGTTGATCCCCTACGGTTTTGGTCGGTCTCCGACACCCCAGGTCACGATCGATCGATTCGCCGGACACGGCGTCGTCGAGCGCTGTCGCGTAGGACTCGGCGATGGCAGGATGAACCAGCAACGAAGCTCCGGTGGCAACGAGAAGTCTGTGGAAGGACCACTCGTCCTACCGGAGCTTCGTTCGCCCACCCGCTCGACACGCCGAAGATCACCGATCTTGCTCAGCGACTGGGTCACGCCATCAAACGATCTTGGAACGACCCTGGCGGGCAGGCCCACTTGCCCACCGTGATCAGGGATTGCTGATAGAAGCCGCCCCATACGCTGCGCCCTGCTCGGCCACGGGCCATCCACGCCGTCTTCAACCACAAGATCTATCTCACCGACGGCTACGAGCCGACAGAAGGTCCCGCCCCTAGTCTGTTACCTCCCGATTGCACTAGTTCCGGTTGCCAGACCCGCTGCAAACCGGTCTCAGGCGAAGCGACAGCAACACCGATGCCGCCGGAGGCGCCTTAGTCCGCAGTGGCTAGGCGGCAAGATCGGCTAAGCAC
>JBOHFY010000470.1:0-6652 GCA_050699895.1 Pseudonocardiaceae bacterium | reverse complement strand
GTGTCATGATCACCGATCGACCGCAGGAACCAGACCACGGGAGCCCCACTCATCCGAGCCACCTGATCAACGCATAGCGGAGCACCCGTGCCACTTCCTCATCGGGCAATTGCCGTTCGGGCGTGGCAAGGGTTAGGTCGGTCATGCCGCACCTCTCGTTGATGGTCAGTTCCGTGTGCCGCTGAATAGCAGTCAACAATCTTGGCGAGTGGTGAGCTGGCACATGGTTCACACAGCCGACTCAACGGACATGTGGTGGATTGTGGGACGTTCGCGCGTGGAAGACTGCAGGGCTATGGGTACTGGTGGTGCGCGGGTCGCGGAGCTGCGGAAGACGCGTGAGCTGACGCAGGTGGCGCTGGCGCGCCGGGCCGGGGTGTCGGTGAGTTTGTTGTCGAAGATCGAGGTCGGGGACCGGACGCTCACCCCGGCGATCGCGGTCGCGGTCGCCCGTGCTCTGAAGATCTCTCTCGGTGCGCTGTACGGGGAGGTCGAGGTCGTTCAGGACCAGGGTGTGCTGTTGGTGGAGCTGCGCGCCGGGGTGCGCCGTTACGACATCCCCGACCAGGCGCCGGTGCCAGACCCCACTCAGCTGCGCGCCGAGGTGGACCGGGCCATCACGCTCCGGGAGCAGGCTGACCTGGCGGGGCTGCTGCGGATGTTGCCCGGTCTGCTGAGGCGGGCCACCACCTACGCGCACGCCGCGGCCAGCCCACAAGGGTGGGCGCTGCTGGCTGACGTGTATAGCGTCGTCTACTACCTGGCCGCGCGGAATCGGTGGGTGGACCTGGTCGAGATCGCCCCCACTCGTCAGGCCTGGGCCGCGGGCCAGCAACCCAGCCCACTGGTGACCGCCGTTGCCGCCCGGGACCGCGCCGGTACCTTCCTTAACTGCGGGGACTTCGACGGTGGGCTCACGGTGGTGGACCGGGCCATCGTGGTCGCCGAAACGGAGCTCACCGGCCCGGAGCGGGCCTTCGCCACGGGCACACTGCACTTGCGGGGCATGATGCTGGCGGCACGGCTCACCGACCAGGCCGAGGCCCAGCGGCACATCAACGCGGCCTGGACCGCAGCCGAGGAGTTCCCGACCGATCTGCAGATCCATAACCAGATGTTCGGTCCCGCCAACACCGTCAGCCACGTACTGGTCACCGAGGGGGACCTCGGCCGTCCCCGTGAGGTGATCCGCCTCGCCGAGCAGCTGGCCGGCAACGACACCGGACTCCCGCCCACCCGGCTTCAAGCCGTCTACACCAGCACCGCCCGCGCTCAGCTCGACCTGGGCGACCGGGACGGCGCGCTGACCTCATTGGTCAAGTCCTTCGCCGTCGCTCCCCAGAAGGCGAAGGTTCACCCGATGAGCCGCGACGTGCTACGAGTCCTGATCTCACTGCACCAGCGCAGCAACCCCCAACTGGTCCAGCTGGCCAACCAAGCGGGACTCACCCGATAGCGATCCTGTCGTTCGGGGGGCGCATGGTGTTCGACGAGGCACAACGGCGCGATCACCGATCGATAGGGGCCGCGAACCTGTCGACTACGACGACGAACATGGGTTTGCCGACTTCGGCTGGGTGGGCACCTGCACCATGCAGACACGGCCGCAGGGTCGCCGGCTTCGCGCCGAATTCGCTGTTTCGGCCTGCGGCGATCCAGCTGTGGTGGTCATGTCCGATGTCCTTTCCGGTAGCGGGGAGTCAGGCGGCAGCCGCGTGGGCCGTCGAGCCGGTGGTGCGGCCGAGGAAGCCACGGATGTAGCCGGCAGCGGTGTCGAGGGCGCTCTCGAGCAGGAAGTGGCCGCCTTCGAGGAGGTGGATCTCGGCGTTGGGCAGATCCCGGGCGAACGCCGTCGCACCGGCCGGGCCGAAGATCTCGTCGCCGGCGCCCCAGATCGCCAGCAGCGGGACCTGGCTGGTGCGGAAGTAGTCGTGCACGGCGGGGTAGAGCGGTGGGTTGGAGGCGTAGTCGCGGAACAGGGCCAGCTGGATCTCGTCGTTGCCGGGCCGGCTCACCTGCGTGTGGTCCAGCGCCCAGGTGTCCGGGTCGATGAGGTCCGGTTCCGCCACACCGGTGAGGTACTGCCAGCGGATCGCCTCGAGGCTCAGCGCACCCCGGACCGGTCCTTCGGTTTCGGGTCCCGGGGCCTGGGCGTAGGCCCACAGCCCGGACCAGAAGCTCTCGACGAACCCGTCGTCGTAGGCGTTGCCGTTCTGGCTGATGATCGCCTGCACCGCGTCGGGACGGCGCAGCGCCAGCCGCCAGCCGATCGGCGCGCCGTAGTCCTGCACGTACATCGCGAAGCAGTCGATCCCGAGCTGGCCCAACAGTCCCTCGGTGACGTCGGTGAGAGCGTCGAAGGTGTAACCGAACTCGCTCGGAGCGGGGGTCGCGGACTGGCCGAAGCCGAGGTGGTCGGGCGCGATGACGTGGTAGCGGTCGGCGAGCTGCGGGATCAGGTGCCGGAACATTCGCGAGCTGGTCGGGAAGCCGTGCAGGAGAAGCACGACCGGAGCGTCCGCCGGGCCGGCCTCGCGGTAGAAGACCTCATGGCCGCCGACGGTGGCGGTGCGGTGATGAACCTCAATCATGGCTAACTTCCTCCGATTTTTTAGATGGTTAGGTACGAGCCATGACACACCGTCAGTGTCTAACTTGTCAACACCGTCAATAGGGTTAGACTGGATTCATGGTCCAGGTAGCGGATCGCCACGACGAGCAGGTTCTGCTCGACCTGCTCAACAGCACCCCCGTCGCTGACGGCGCGCAGCTGGATCTGCTGGCCGACCACGGCGCGGCCGCCGACTGGGCGCGGGCCCGTGGCGGTGTTGGCTCCTCGGCAGAGGCCTCATACCTGCGTCACGTTCGTGAGCAGCTGCAGGCGGTCGTTCGGGGCGCAGAGCCTCCGGCGTCGCTGGCTTCGGCCCTGTCCGGTGTGCGGATGACGCCGGAGATCGCGGAGAGCAGGATGACCTGGCGGCTCGATGTCGATGACGAAGATCACCGACTGGCCACCCGAGCCCTGCTGGCCTGGGGCCAAGTGCAGGAGCAGATGGCCGGACGGTTGCGGCCGTGTGCCAACGACGAGTGCCGCCTGTTCCTGCTCGACCGCAGCCGGCCCAACACCGCGCGCTGGTGCTCGATGAAGGTGTGCGGCAACCGGCTCAAGGCTCGCCGACACTACCAGCGCACCCAGCACACCGACTGAACGCTTTGCTCGACTCGGCGATCGTCCGGTCGCCCGAGCTCTCACTGCTCCGCCAGGGAAAGGCCGCCATGATCCCCGCCCAGAACCAGCTCGGCGACATCGAATCGACCAAGTCGACCTCCGACCTCGTCGCACCGGTCAATGGCGAGGTTGTCGCGATGAACATCGAGCTGGCCGATCGGCCCGAGTTGGTCAACGCCGAGCCCTACGCGCGCGGATGGATGCTCGACCGAGCCGGGCTATCGGTCGGCCATCGCCTGATGGCGCCCAGCTCTGCGCACGATCATCGAAACCGTCGCCAGCCGTAGGACAGGCGGGAGACCAGCGCCCGCAGGGCCCTCCCCGCATGCCAGGTCTGGCCAGCAGATTCGAGGGAGATGGCTGGCAGCGGCTCCACTGCGGACGTGACAACGATGACCTCGTCGCGAGCCTGCGTCGGCTCGGTACCGCGACGGTCGCCGGCCGTGGAGGCCTTGACGTCGACGCTCATTCCGGCTTACCGCGATTTGTTGCTGTGTGTTCGAGCGCGTCGAGCACCACGTGGACAAGCACCTGCGGATGGTTTTCGGGCAAGAAGTGCCGGCCGCCGGGGACAACGGTCATGGTCGCGTTCACCAGCGCGGCCTCGAGACGCTGCCCGTAGCAAAGCGGCTGGAAAGGGTCATCGCCGCCCCACACTAGCGCCACCGGAGCCGCCGATGCCGTGCCCGACCACCAGCACGCCGCGCAGATCCCACAGCGCCACCAGCTCGGCCAGGAGGTCGACCTGCACCGGCAAGGTCGGAAGAGACTCGGGCTTGTCGGACGCCCCGTAGCCGAGCAGGTCGATCGCGGTCACGTCAGCATGCGGCAACAGCAGCGGCTGCACATGGCGCCACACAGCGAGCCGATGGCCGCCGACCTCCACCTGCGATGGGGTGACCGTCATCCGACGCACCGCTCCGACCGACCTTGCCGTCATCTCGTGTGCCTCCTTGTCGTGCCCCCGCCGCCGGCGACATGGTGCTCGTGGCCCACCCACCCGTTCTCGATGAACGGTGCCGTTCCCGGCGACGTCTCGATGATGAGGTTGGGTCGGTACCGGATGTGCACTGCGCCGATCTCGTCGAGCGTGGCGCTGGTGATCACATGGACCGGCGCGTAGTCGACGAATGTCGCCTCCGGGGCCCCTGCCCGATCTCCAGTGTCGCCGCGGAACCACGGCCTCGACGCCGTGGTCAAGCACGTCCTGAGGGTCCGGACGCTTGACGGTCGCGGCATCGGGCCGCTCGGAAGAGACCCGCGCAGCCCGGCCGAGCCCACCGGAGAGCATCTCGTCGACGCCGGGAGTCAAGGCGTCGCGCGTCCAGCGCCCCAGTGCTCGCGCCCGGCTGCAGGACAGGCAGGCGATCGACGCGTGGTGGCAGCCCCAGATGCGGGCGGCCACCGGCGGCTCCCAGCAGAAGGTATGGCTACAACTCGGCTCGGCAGTTCAGGCAGCGAGCCGACTCGGTAGCGGCGACGCCGGGAATTCGAACCTTTCTGGCGACCATGCCGCAGCCCTCGCCGTCGGCGCGTGTTTGGCGCCTGCCTCCGGCGCTCAACTTGAGAAGCGCATGATCAGGGCCGTCCTCGACGGACAGTGCTCGAACCTCGAGGGTGCATCGCCAAGCATCGCCGGCGACCTCTTGAGGGTCTTTGCCCCTCGGCCGTGTCGGGGGGAGTGTCAGGCTCTGGGTGCGGTCGCTGGTCGCCGCGTGCATCGTGGATCTCCGCAGACGATGTGTCGATGTGTCGGCAAGCCATCGGCGGTGCGGCGCCGGTGAACCGGATGAGTCGATGACCGGTGCGACCACGCAACCCCGGCTGCGGTCAGTCAACAATCGTGGCGAGTGGTGGGCTTGCACGCGGTTCACACAGCCGGTTCTGCCGATCGTGGTGGTGGGTACGTGACGGGTTTGTGCGTGGAAGACTCCGGGGCTATGGGTGTTGCTGCTGGTGGTGCGCGGGTTGCTGAGTTGCGTAAGACGCGTGAGCTGACGCAGGTGGCGTTGGCGCGCCGGGCTGGGGTGTCGGTGAGTTTGTTGTCGAAGATCGAGGTTGGGGACCGGACGCTCACCCCGGCTATCGCGGCCGCGGTCGCCCGTGCTCTGAAGATCTCTCTCGGTGTGCTGTACGGGGAGGTCGAGGTCGCTCAGGACCAGAGTGTGCTGCTGGTGGAGCTGCGCGCCGCGGTGCGCCGTTACGACATCCCCGACCAGGCGCCGGTGCTCGATCACACCCAACTGCGCGCCGAGGTGGACCACGCCATCACCCTCACCGGGCAGGCCGACCTGGCGGGGCTGCTGCGGATGCTGCCCGGCCTGCTGACCCGGGCCACCACCTACGCGCATGCTGCGGGCAGCCCGCGGGGGTGGGCACTGCTGGCTGACGTGTACAGCGTTGTCTACGCACTGGCCGCGCGGAATCAGTGGATGGATCTGGTCGAGATCGCCCCGACCCGCCAGGCCTGGGCCACAGGCCAGCAACCCAACCCCCTGTTGACGGCCATCGCCGCCCGGAACCGCGCCGGCACCTTCCTCCACTGTGGGGACTTCGACGGCGGGCTCACCGTGGTGGACCGGGCCATCGTGGTTGCCGAAACGGAGCTCACCGGCCCGGAGCGGGCCTTCGCCACAGGTACCCTGCACCTGCGCGGCATGACGCTGGCGGGACAGCTCACCGACCAGGCCGAGGCCCAGCGGCACATCCAGGCGGCCTGGACCGCAGCCGAGGACTTCCCCCAGGACCGGCACGTCCATAACCAGATCTTCGGTCCCGCTAACACCGCCGCCCACGTGCTGGCCACCCAGGGAGACCTAGGTCACCCCTGCGAGGTGATCCGCCTTGCCGAGCAGTTGAACAGCAACGACACCGGACTTCCGCCCTCCAAACTCCTCGACGTCCACACCAGCACCGCCCGCGCCCAGCTCGATCTGGGCGACCGGGATGGCGCGCTGACCTCGCTGGTCAAGTCCTTCACCGTCGCACCCCAGAAGGCGAAGGTCCACCCGATGAGCCGCGACGTGCTGCGAGTCCTGATCTCGCTGCACCAGCGCAGCAATCCCCAGCTGGTCCAGCTGGCCAACCAAGCGGGACTCATCAAATAGCGATCATCGCCGTCGGCTCCCTCCGGCATGGTGGAGAGTGCGCGACAGGTTTGCGCGTGGAAGACTCCAGGGGTATGGGTGCTGCTGACACTGGTGGTGCGCGGGTCGCGCAGCTGCGTAAGGCGCGCGCTCTGACGCAGGTGGCGCTGGCGCGCGAGGCCGGGGTGTCAGTAGGCGTGTTGTCGAAGATCGAGGTCGGGGACCGGACGCTCGCCCCGGCTATCGCGGCCGCGATAGCCCGAGCCCTGCAGATCTCCCTCGGCGCGCTGTACGGGGAAGTCGAGGTGTCCGAGGACCAGAGCATGCAGCTGGAGGA
>JBOHFY010000469.1:0-2665 GCA_050699895.1 Pseudonocardiaceae bacterium | reverse complement strand
GTATTGCGCGCTGCCCCCGACGCTGCGGCTGACCCCGAACCCCGGCCAGTGCCAACTGCTGCAGACCGCCCCGTTTGAGGTGTTCACCCTGCGCATGCAGGTGGGCGTCGCGGCGGGTGCGGTGCTGACCGCCCCGATCTGGATCTACCAGATCTGGGCGTTCATCACGCCTGGCCTTTATACCAAGGAGCGCAAGTTCGCGCTGACCTTCGTCGGCACGGCCAGTGTGCTGTTCGCCGGGGGCGCCGTCCTCGCCTACTACGTGGTGCCCCTAGGCTTGTCCTTCTTGGCGAACCTCGGCGGCGGCCAGTTCATCACCGCGTTGACTGGTGCGTCCTATATCGGTTTCCTGCTGACGATGCTGGCGGTTTTCGGCCTGACCTTCGAGCTGCCGCTGCTGGTGGTGATGCTCAACCGGGTCGGTGTGCTGCCATACGAGAAGTTGAAGCGCTGGCAGCGCGGGATTCTGTTCGGGTTGTTTGTGGTGGCTGCGGTCGCCACCCCCGGCAACGATCCGTTCTCGATGCTGGCCCTGGCGTTCGCCCTGGTAGTGCTGTTCGAGGCTGCGGTGTTGATCGCTCGGGCGCATGACCGCACCGTTGCCCGTCGGCGAGCTGAGCAGGGCTGGGACGATCTCGACCCCGACGAGCCCTCGCCGCTAGACCATCGGGTGGAGCCCGTGCCGCCGGGTGACGCGAGATCACGCTACGACGACGCGACCTAGCGTGCGGCGGCACACCCCGACGTGCCCGGCTCGCCCAAGGACCGGCACACTCGGCGCGTGACCGACGAAGGGCGGGGTAGTTTCGCCTCGCAGTTAGCGGTGCTGCGCTCTCATGAGGGCCTGTTTCTGGCTGAGCTGGGTGCCGCCGCACATGTCGCCCGTGGCTACGTTCACCACATCGAGCACGGGCGGCGCTGGCCCTCCCGTTCGGTGGCCGCCGCCTTGGACTCCTCGCTGATGCGCTGACCGAGGCAGACGATGCGGTGACCGTCTTCGAGCGGGTGCCGGCTGAGCGGCGTAACCCCGGCAGCGAACGCATGGCGAGAGTCCAGCAGGTCCGCGCGCACTTGGCGCTGTCCCAGCTCGGCGAGGTGCACACCCAGGTGGCGACGTGCAAGCAGCGCGACGAGCCGCTGCTGTGCACCATGCGGGAGGCCATCACCGTTTTCCGAGAGCAGGCTGCCGTCGCCGAGTTGACCAGCTGAGAGTGCGAGCCGATGGCGCAGACCGGGCACATGATGCGGGATCATTGGTGGTGGCGGCCCGGCTGGCGGGTGGGCCGGTCGTTCTACACCTGGCACGTGACGTTCGATGACCAACCCGCAGCGCACCAGTTGGCCGCCGACTACGCCCCCATACTTGAGGATCTGCCCACACTCGACCCGATCCCGGTGCGCTGGCTACACCTGACTATGCAGGGCATCGGCTTCACCGATGAGGTGGACCGTGCCGACGTCGAGGCGATTGTGGATGCGGCCCGCGACCGCTGTGCCGACCTGGCTCCGTTCACGATCACACTTGGCCCGGCGCGGGTGGATCCCGAGGCGCTGATGTTGCCGGTGCGGCCCCCCGAGCTGGTTGCCCGCTTGCGCGCCAGGATCCGGGCCGCGATCGCGGACGTGTGGGGGGCCGCCAATGTGCCCGAGAACCCCAACGACTTCCGCCCGCACGTCTCGCTGGCGTATTCCAACGCGGCCGGCTCCGCCGCGCCGATCGCCCAGCGCCTGACTGAGCGGTCGGTCACCTCGGCCGAGATCACTGTCCGCCGCGCGACGCTGATCGACCTCAACCGCGATCACAAGGTGTACCAGTGGACCGACGTCGCCACAGCTGAACTGGGCACTCCCACAGCGTGAAGTCCGCGCAACCGACATATGGTCGGAAGTAGGAGCGTGCCCGCGTCCCCACGCTCTCCCGTCAGCCCGCGTGCACACTCGTTAACTATCTATGTAGAATTCGGTCCATGGGGAAGCCGCACGCTGTGGTCCAGGTGGCGGTGGCCCTCCTGGACGAACCCACTGGTCAGCACTGGGGCTACGAGCTGTTCACGCGGTCCGGCGTCCGGTCGGGCGTGCTGTACCCGATGCTGACCCGAATGCTTGATGAGGGCTGGCTCACCGACGGGTGGGAGGACCCGAACACCATCCGCGACAAGCGTCCGCCCCGGCGGTATTACGAGCTGACCGACAAGGGCCGACTACGGCTCGGGGGGGCTTCTCCAGCAAGCCCGCAGTGATGCGCGGTTCACCAGCCTGGCACGGAGGTTCGTCTGATGGCTGAGCTGGTGGAAGCTGTCGAGTCCTGGCCGAGTCTGGTCCTGGTCATCGTCATGTTCGGCTTCGCCCCGGGAGCCTGCCTGCGTCTGATCGTTCTCGCCTACCCCCGTCACGACCCTCGCCGGCACGAGCTGATCGCCGAGTTGTACGCCGTGCCCCGCATCCACCGGCCCCTGTGGGTCGCAGAACAGCTAGAGGTCGCGTTATTCGAGGGCCTCGCACACCGCGTGTCGGCGACCATCCGCCGGCTCACCGACCTGCGCCGAGCACGAGCGCTGGCGCGCGCGGCCGATGACAAGCAGCCATTGGCCTGGGAGGAGCTGATCAACCGGGACGGCGGGCGGGTGCGGTCCACCTCCGCGTCGTTCCTGCTGCAGCCGGAACG
>JBOHFY010000468.1:0-6901 GCA_050699895.1 Pseudonocardiaceae bacterium | reverse complement strand
GCAGTGCCTGCCGCTGCTCGGCGTGGGTCAGCAGCAGCAGGATCCCCCGATCGATGATGGCGACGGCGGGTGCATGCCCAGCGAACAAGATCCCGGCGGCGAGATGGGCGATCCCGTCGTCGGTCAGCTCGGAGTCGAGCTTGGCAGCGTCAAGCAGATCCGAGATGATCGAGATGTCGCTGTCGTCACCGGCCCATCGCTTGCGCTCGATCAGCGTGCCCAGGTAGCGCCACAGTGACTGCAGACCGCCCCGCGCCACGGCGGGCTTGCGCACCTGCTTCGCCTCGATCTGCCACCGGCAGAAGTCCTGGCGGTCCTCGGCGGGCACCCCGAGCAGCTCACAGACCACGAGTGCGGGCAGCGGGAAGGCGACGGTGGTGTGGAAGTCGCCGCGGCCGTGCTCGCCGAGGCTGAGCTCGTCGAGCACGGTCTCGACGAGCGTCTCGACGCGGGGCCGGAGGGTTTCCACCCGGCGGGGCGTCAGCGGCGGCGTCAGCAGCTTGCGCATCCGGTGCAGGTCAGCCAGCTCCCCTTCCGGATCGGGAATCGGCCCCCCGAACAAGCCTGGCTGGGTGCGGCGGACCGGGTGCCCTGGGTGGGGATGCGAGCGGGACAGCCGCGGGTCGGCCAGTAGCTCCCGAACCCACTCGTGCCCGGACATGAGCCAAGCGGGCCGGCCCTGGGCGTCGCTTACCCGCTGGATCACCGCGACGTCACAAGTGGGTAGCGGTAGCGCGCTGGCGTTGCCTACGCCACAACCAATGGACCCCGGCGGCGACGATGACGGCGCCGACAATGAGGAACACCAGGGTCTGGTAGCGGTGGAACTGCTGGTAGATCACGGTGAGGTGACCGCCGGCGAAGTAACCGACGGAGGTCCACACCCCGACCCAGGCCGCCGCGCCCAGCGCGTTAAAGGCCAGGAACCGCTGCCATGACATCCCGGCGATGCCGGCGACGATGCCGTTGAGCTGGCGCAAGCCGTCAATGAACCGGGCGACGGTGACTATCTTGCCGCCATGGCGCCGGAAGAAGTCTTCGGCTTTGGCGAGGCGCTTGTCGGTCACGAAAACGTAACGGCCGAAACGCAGCACTAAACCCCGCCCACCGAAGTGCCCGATCAGGTAACCGATGTTGTCACCGGAAACAGCGGCGAGGAAACCCACGAGGGCGACGCCGGTGACATCGAGTCTCCCAGCTCCGGCGAAGACGCCTGCGGCCATGAGCATGGTCTGACCAGGGACCGGTGCACCGAAGCTCTCGATAAACAGGAACCCGAAGACAGCCAGGTAACCGTGCGCGGTGAGGATGGGGGCCAGCGACGCGAACACCCCCGGCAGCTCAGGAGCCACCCCACCACCTCCCTGATGGCGCGGCGCCCCGTCGGTACTCCACTGCCGTTGCTCAGATTACCCGCTAGCCGCCGGGCGTTAGTTTGGCCGCGGTGTCCAGTACATCCCGCAGTGCCGCGCGGGCCACGTCAGACCCGAACCGAGTCGCGATCACGCTGACTCCGGCCGCGGACAGCGTGCACCACAGCGTGTCGTCGTCGAGCAACGCCACCACCCGCTCGGCGAAACTGGCGGAGTCGGCGGCCACCAGCACGTGCTGCCCGTCCACCAGCTCCATCCCCTCGACGGCCACCGGCGTGCACACCGTGGGCAGGCCGGCGGCCATGCTCTCGCCCACCGTCCCCTTCACCCCGGCCCCGAACCGCAGTGGCGCCACCGACAGCCGGCACCGCTGGTGCCAGGGCACCAGATCGGCCACCCAACCGTGCACCTCGACGGTCTCGCTGGCCAGCTCGAGCACGTCGGGCGAGGGGTTGCTGCCCACCACGTGCAGCACCGCGTCCGGACGCCTGCCGTGCACTAGCGGCAGCACCTCGCGGGCCATCCAGCGCGCCGCGTCCCGGTTGGGGAGGTGGTCGAAGCCGCCGACGAACAGCAGTCCCGCGCGCCCCCGCGGCCCGGGCACCGCACCGGCCGGGTGGTGCACGTTGGACAGCACCCGCACGTCGGCCTGCGGCACCAGGCCGCGCAGCAGGCTCCGCTCGTGCTCGGAGACCACCAAGGTCAGGTCGGCGGCCCGCACCAGCCCCAGCTCGAGCTCTCGTGACGCGGCCGCCTTGCCCGCCAGGGCCGTCGCGGCGGTCTCGTCGCCGGTCGCGGCGGCCAGCTCGGCTTGCCGTTGCAGGCGCAGGAAGTGCAGGTCCACTGTGTCATAGCTGACGAGGCAGCGCGGCGCGCGCATCCGCAGCTCCTCCAGCAGCCGCCACCCCACCTGCGGTCGGGACAGCACCGCCAGGCGCAGCGCCGTGCCCGCCTCGCGCAGGAAAGTGTCCTGCCCGGCCGCGTCGGGGATCACGGTGATGCCGTGGCGCTGCAGTTCCCCGGTATATGGCTGCGGCAGCGCGCCGTTGGACGGGAAGAACACCACGCGCTGGCCCAGCTCGACCAGCGCCAGCAGCAGCCGGTGCATGCGCATCGAGCCGGAGTCCCGGTCGGGGGTGGGTACCTGGTGGTCGGCGACGAGCACCAGCCCGCCCCGGTGGCCGGCCGGCCCCCGCTGGCGCGCCAGCCACACGTTGAGCTCGCTGGCGGCTGGCAGGTGCTCGGCCAGGGCCGGCGCCCACTTATCGACGAACAGCGCGCGGTTGATCTCCTGGTAGCGCTTGACGCCGGTGGTGCGGTCGGTGCCATGGGTGACGCCCTCGTGGTGCACCACCACCGCGCGCGGCTCGACGATGCTCCGGTACCCGCTCGCCCGGATGGCGAAGGCCAGGTCGGTGTCTTCGTAGTAGGCCGGTGCGTAGCGCTGGTCGAACCCGCCGACGTGCTCGAACACCTCCCGGCGCACCAGGATCGCCGCTCCGGAGCAGTAGTCGACATCGCGGCGCACCTGGAACCGCGGCGCGGTGGCGTCCTGGTCTCGCCCGTAGTTCCAGCCTGAGCCGTCGGCCCAGATGATGCCGCCGCTTTCCTGCAACCGCCCGTCGGGGTACACCAGCATCGCGCCGACCAAGCCGATCTCGGCGTCCGAGTCGGCCGCGTCGACCAGCGCGTCCAGGGCGCCGGGCTGCACCTCGGTGTCGTTGTTGAGGAACAGCAGGTAGGCCCCTGCGGCCTGGCTGGCGCCGAGGTTGCACGCCCCGACGAACCCGACGTTGCGCTGGGTGCGCACCAGCCGCACGCCTGGGCTGGCGCTGACCAGCTCGGCGGTGTGATCCGGTGAGGCGTCGTCGACGACCAGCACCTCGAACGGGACGCTGGGGCGGTGCCGCTCGATGCTGGCCAGGCACGCCCGGGTGTATTCCCACTTGCCGTGCACCGGCACGACGACGCTGAGCAGCGGCGCGGAGCTGGTGGTCAGCCGCACCGGGCCGGGCGGTGGCGCGTCGGGCGCCGCGGCCGGCAGCCCGCGGCCCAGCGCGCGCTCGTAGAGATCACGGCGCAGCGTCCCGCGCGGTGCGGCACGCTCCACGGTGCCCCGGTAGCGGGAGATCAGCCGGTGCGCGGTGGCTGACTGCTCCGCGCGCAACGCCGACACCTGGCCTTCCAGCTCGGCGGCCCGGCGCTCGGCGTCGCTGGCGATCTCCTGCCGCCACGCCGCCAGTGACTCCGCCCGTTGGGCCTGGCGCTGCGCCGTGGTCAGCTCGCCGCGCAGCCGGTGCGTCTCGCCCTCCAGCTGATCGCGGCGGGCCGCGGCCTCGGCCTGGTCGGTGGTGGCTTGCCGGCGCTGCTCAGCCAGCTCCGCGCGGAGCTCGGCGGTCTGGTGTCGTTCCTGAGCCAGCGCGCGGTGCGCATCACGCACCAGGGCCAGATCAGGATCGACCAGCACGCTGAGCTCGGGCAGCTCCGGCAGCGCCGCGTCCGAGGCGACACCAAGCAGGTAGGTGTGCGGCGACCCACTCGCCACCCGCCACCCGCCCTCAGCTGCCCGGCACAGGGACTCCACGACCCCTGAGCCGGGTGCGGCCTCACCGGTGATGAGTGATCCGACGGCGACGTTCTGCCGCAGGATGGCGACGTGGCGCAGTGAGCCCCCCAGCAACGCCCGGAACTCCGGCTCGGTGAGCTCCCGGACGTGGAAGGGGTTATCGTTGCCGTGCTCGTGGTGGTAGATGTCCACGTCGGGTGTGCTGGTCAGAAACAGCCCGCCCGGCGCCAGCAGCCGGGCCACCACCGCGAGCAGGGTGTCCTGCTCCGCGACGTGTTCCAGGGCCTCGAAGCAGGTGATGACCTCGAAGCGCTCCGCCCCGGCGAGCAGCGTCGGATCGATCATCGACCCGACTGTGAAGTGCAGGTTGTCCCCGGGATACTGGGCGGCGGCGTGCTCCACCGTCAATGGGTCGATGTCGACGCCCACCACCTCGCGGGCCCGCGAGGCGAGCAGCGCGGGCCCGTAGCCCTCCCCGCAGGCGAGGTCCAGCACCCGCGCGCCGGTGCTGAAGCGGGCGGCCAGCGCGTACCGGTGGTAGTGCTCGTAGACCACCTGCAGGTCCTGCGCCCACGGCACGCAACGTTCACCGGTCCACTCGATGCGGCGGCCCTGCATTGGCGTTCTCCCCATGTCCGGCGGGTCAGCCGGTGCAGGATAGGCGAGCGCGTCCGGGTTACGGTGCACGCCATGTCGGTGCCCGACCGCAGCCACCTCGACGTCCCGGTGCGCCGCCGTCACCGGGGTCGCCAACTCACCGCGCTGGCCTGCGCGGGTCTGTTCTTCCTCGGTCCGGCCATCGCGCATGGCCTCGGAGTCCACGCCGCCCGGTTCGAGAACCGGGCGCTGGCCCCGTTCGGCGACCCGCGCGACGGTTGGGCCTGGCTCACCGGGCTGCCCGCCTGGGCGGCGGACCACCTGCCGTGGCGCGAGCGCGCGGTCCGGGCGACCGAGGCGCTCAGCAGAGGTGTCTTCGGCGAGCCGGCCGCGCTGTCCGCTCAGCTGGCGGCTCCCGTCCTCGCGCCGGCCGCTCGGCCCCCGATCGCCGCGTTCCCTTCGGTGATCGAGGGTCGCGAGGGCTGGCTCTACCTCGGCGCGGATGTCAGTGGCGCGTGTGTGCCGTCCCGCTCACTGACCGACACCATGCTCTCGTTGCGCCGGCTGCGCGCCGTCGTGGAGGCCTCCGGCCGGCGGTTCGTGCTGGTGGTGGCCCCGGACAAGACGACCATGGTGCCCGAGCGGTTGCCCGCCGACTACCTGGGGCGGGAGTGCGCAGCGCGGGCCAGGAGTGAGTTCTGGCGCCGGGTGGTCGCCGAAGCCGGCGCGATCGACCTGCGGCCGGCGCTCGTGGAGATAGCCCGGCGCAAGGGCTCTCCGGTGTACTACCCGGCCGACACCCACTGGAGCCAGGAAGGGGGAGTGGCGATGACCTACGCGCTGGCCGACCGGGTGCACCCGGGTATCACCCGGACCTGGCAGGTGGCCCCGGCCGGCTCGACCCCGTGGCCCGATGACATCAGCCCGCTGATCGGTCGCGGCGGCGAGCACACGATCCCGGTGTACTCGCTGGCGCCGGCCGGGCCGGCGGACCGCACCCGCTCGGTCGCCAGCGACTTCCGGGTCCCGCTGCGGCTGGTTTCCCTACCCGCCTCGGGCACCATCGGCCAGCCCGTTCGGATGATCGGCGACTCGTTCACCCAGTTCGCCAGCCGCTACCTGGCCGCTGCCTTCACCGACATCACCATCGTGCATCCTGAGACCGTCGGCGCGGCCCCCCGGTTGTCCGGGCAACTCCTTGCCGGCGGGAAGGTCGTGGTGCTGGAGGTCGCCGAGCGCAACCTGCTCAGCGGTACCTCGCCGATCCTGCTCCAACCCGTGATCACCGAGATCGCCCGCCAGCTGTCCGCGCACTCAGTCAGTGCGGCCTCCACAGCACCTCGCTCGCCAGCCGTGCCCCCTCGGCCATCGTAGTGTGCGGTGGGGGTGCGACGTCGGCAGCCGCATGCCCTGCGTACGCGACCAGGCCACCCAGTCACGGCCGGAACTGGTGACCATCCGCACAGGCTCGTCGCGGATGACGACATTGTCGAAACCGGCCGCGCCGAGTGTCGAGGCCAGCACGTCGCGCTCCACCAACCATGAATACTGGAGCTCCATCAACCGGTGCGGCTGCCACTTCTCGGGAACATGCTGGAGGATCTCGTCCGTGATGATGTGGGTAAACAGCGGGGGAAGGAAGGGAAACGTGCCGTGGGTGAACGCCGGGCTGGTGATGGCAAGCTTTCCGCCGGGCGCCAGCAGCTTACCGAACCGTGTCAGCGCAGCGAACGAGTCCGGCAGGAAGCGGCTGCTGTGGGGAACAGGCAGGCGCCACGGCCACAGCCGACGTCGAGCACTCGGCCGCCGATCCGGGGCGCCATCAGCTCGGCTGGGCGCCTGCCTATCGGGGTGAAGGACTCAACACCTAACTGGTCGTACGTCGTGGACGCGCGGTTGAAGACGTCGGTGACCTCGGCCTTGTAACCCGCCGCGTCCATTCGTTCCTCTCTCTAAGTATCGATGATGGTGTCTGCCCTGCCGGTCGAACCGAAAAGCGGCGTACGATGCTTGAGTAGAGCATCCCGGGAGCTGCTGGAGGGTGGGTAGGAGACATCTGGAGAACTGGTCGCATCCTGGTGGGAGATCACTCGGTGCGCTGAGATTTCGCTTGTCGCGACACAGGCGTCGTGGTCCAATGGAGCCGCGGAGGGAAGAGCGCGTTTTTCGTCGCGAAAGGAGTATATGATGAGCACTGGCATCACGGCTGTCCGTGAGTGGTCCGATGCCCGCGGCCGCGGAGCTTCGCGGGGAACGCCGCATGGTTGAATAACGTCCTTTCGGGCATCAAGTTCTCCGGGCTGGAGATCTCTGAGGGCAAGGGCTTCGCCCTCGCCCGCGTGATCTTGATCGGGGTGGTCTGGGC
>JBOHFY010000467.1:0-2475 GCA_050699895.1 Pseudonocardiaceae bacterium | reverse complement strand
GTCAGCGACACGGGATGTCGCTGACGGCACACAAACCGTGATCATGCGGGTGTAAGCCCGACCGGCCGGCGGTTGGTGCGCTGGCCGCAGGTCTCCGCGCGGCCGAGTGTCAACTGGTGGGTACGAGGTCCGCGACGTCGGTGTGTAGTTGAGTCAGGCCCAGGTCGAAAGTGGCTAACCGACCCGCGCGGGAACGGGCGAGCTGGGCGAGGTAGGCATCGGTGGCCTGCCGGTGGCCGATCACGCCGCTCAACGCGACGTCGGTGAACGGCACCTGATCTGGCCAGAACTCGTGCCGCGACTGAGCGGCGATGATTCCCAGCTGGTGGAGAGCTTGATCGGGGCGCACCCCTCGGCGTAATAACATCCTGATCAACGCACCCTGAGTGATCGGGCAGGTGGCGAGGCGGTCATCGGTGGAGGCCAGCCATGCGAGGGCTGCATCATGATGAACATGCTCGTGCACCGCGAGCGCGATGATGACGTTGCTGTCGAGTAGCGTCGTCATTCGTCATCGTCCAGCGCCCGGACGTCTTCCACCGTGATCGGCGCACCACCGAGTCGCATGACCGGGAAACCAGTGCGCTCATCCCGGCCGGCCGTGACCAGGTGCTCCAGCAAGGACGCCGGGGCCAACAGAACAGTAACGCGCTGACGATGAACCCGGGGCGGTCACCGCAGGTCACCGGCACCTTTTGTGCTCATCAAGCCGTACGCGCACCACACCGGCGGGCACCACCCGCACGCCCTGGTCGCGCTCGCCGCCGCCCGGCCCGGCAGCGTGGTCATCGCCCCTCGGGGCGTCGGCGCGGATGCGCGCATCGCCGCGCGCGGCGCAAGCCACAGTGGTCCGCGCGGCGGGTTCGCCCGCCCGTGTGCTGCTGACCGCCGCACGGGCTACGGCGCTGCTGTCGACTTTGGCATAGTTCTTGCATGGACGCTGAGGAAGCACGCACGATCGGATGGGCGCTGTGGCGGGTCCGCCACGAGCGGGGCAAGTCGCTGCGGGTGGTCGCCGGGCTGGCCAGCATGAGCAAGGACACCCTGAGCCGGATCGAGCGCGGTGAACTGTCTCCGACCCTGAACCAGATCCATGCCCTGGCTGATGCGCTCCAGATATCCGCCTCGGAGCTGACCAGGCTCCCCGTGCCCGCACCGGCCAACGGGCACACAGATTCGACTGCGGTAGCCGTGCAAGTGGCCCTGGACGGGATCGAGAGCGGCGAGCCCGGGGGGATCGTGCTCCCCGTGGCGGTGCTGCGGGAGCAGGTACGCGACCTGCACCGGCAGCGGCGGGCGTGCCGGTTCGCCGAGGTGGCCACCGAACTGCCCGGCCTGGTCCGCAACCTGCACACCACCCTGGACACCGGCACCGACCACGGCGAGCTGCTCGAGCTGGCGGTGTACCTGCATGTGCACGTCACCCGACTGTGGCTGACGCACTCCGCCGCGCCCGCCGATCTGGTCCGCCGGACGGTGTTCCTCGCGCGGCGTCTGGCCCAGGAACGCGACGAGATCAGCACGCTCGGCATGGCTGGGTTCGGCGTAGTCGACAATCTGCTGGGGAGCGGGCTGGTCGAGCTAAGCCGGTCCAGACTCGATTCGATCACTGTTCTGCCGGTGACAGCCGACACCGCCGGTCTGGTATGCAATCTGACGATGCTGCATGCCCACGCCGCTGTGCTGGACGGCCGCCCAGAGGACGCGGTTGCTCCGATGGATGCGGCCGCGGAGCTCGCCGGGCGGTTCGGGGCCACCGGCGAGGCCGACGCTCTGGGGTTCGTGCACGCGCAGGCCGACGTAGCGCTACACCGGATGTCGGTCGCTCTCGAAGTGGGCGACCCGGACCAGGTCGTGCACATCGCGCGGGACACTGCCCCGGAGAGTCATCCTTTCCGGGTGGGTCAGGCCCAGATCTGGCGGACCCACGGCCAGGCGCTGGCTCGGGTGCGGGGACGCCACGACGACGCGGTGCGGGCGTTGCGCACTGCGGAGAGCATCTTCCCCGCCGTGGTCCTCCGTGACCCGTTCGTCCGGGACACCCTGGCCGTGCTGCTCAGGCGCTCACGGCGGGATGCGGTCGGCCAGGAGCTGCAGGGCATGGCCCGCCGGGCCGGTGTGCCCCTGTAGCCAGTCGGGGATATGCCTTTCCTGAGCCGGGGATATGTCTTTCCTGAGCGACAACCGGCTGTCATCGCCGCGCCACACTCTGCTCTGTCGATCACTGGTCGCCCGAGGGCCAGAGGTCGGCTACTCGCCCGGCCGGGGCGGGTACCGGACAGTGAGGAGCCGAGTAGACGTGGCGAGGGACGGTGACACTGTGGTCGATTCCCCGGGCACTGGGTACCTGGAGCCGGGCAGTGTGCATCTGCTGATGCCCGACACGGCTCTGGCCGAGCAGCACCGGTGCCGGTGCTAACTGGCGCTGTGCGGGGCGGAACTGACCGCGAAGCGCATGCCGCCATGGGACTGCCC
>JBOHFY010000466.1:0-1781 GCA_050699895.1 Pseudonocardiaceae bacterium | reverse complement strand
GTCCGCCGCCCAAGCGCGACTTGCGACAGCTCGCGCACCGTCCGCCAATACCGCAACTGCGCACCAAAGAAATGCAGCGCCGACTCCAACGGAGTCAACTCCCTCGGCACCTGCCCCACAACGCCTCCCCTCCCCACAACCAAGTGACTCGCCCCACCCTGCCCCCTAGACGGCGTGGCATCGCAACACGCCCAGAATGTCGGATGCGGACAACCGCTCTGTCCGATTTACCCCCTGGCCAGATCTACCCCCTGGCCAGCCGGGCGCTGGCCCAGCATTGTCTACGCGGAGCGACTCATCCGAAACCTCACCCGCGCCGCGGATGAGGGCGGACCCATCACCGAGGCCGTAGCGAGGTGACGGCCAGTTCACCCAACGAATCTTCGAGTCAGTGCTGGCCGGGTGCCTGCCACTGGCACCGGCCTACCTCAAGGCCGCCGGGAAGGTGGTGCCGCCCGAGATGATCGTGGCCGACGCAGGCCAGGCCCTGGCCGTGATCGACACCCTCATCTCAGCTGGCATCCCAGGAAGCCATGCTCGGAATACCTCTAGTACGGCAGCCGCACTATATGATCTCGATCCGTGGCCGGCAGGGCATGCCACGACCAGCGACGACACCTCGAAAATCACAGGATGCGGCTGTCGTACTAGCGGGCAACCGGCGGCGCTGGACAACTCTGCAGCCGAACTCAGCGCGGCCAGATCAGAATGCTGTTACGCACTCACGAGGTGGGCGGATCGAAGGTTTCCTTGATCGTGCGGGGGCTGGTCCAGCGGAGCAGGTTGATCAGGGAGCCGGCCTTGTCATTGGTGCCCGAGGCGCGGGAGCCGCCGAAGGGCTGGCGGCCCACGACCGCCCCGGTGGGTTTGTCGTTGACATAGAAGTTGCCCGCCGCGAAGCGCAGCACGGCGTGGGCCTGGGCCACCGCGGCGCGGTCGGTGGCGAACACAGCGCCGGTCAGAGCGTACGGGCTGGTGGCGTCGACCACATTGAGGATGGTCGCGTACTCGGAGTCGGGGTAGACGTGCACCGCGAAGATCGGCCCGAAATACTCGGTCGCGAACACCTCATGGGTGGGGTCAGCGCCGAGCAGCACCGTGGGCTGCACGAACCAGCCGACCGAGTCGTCGCAACCGCCGCCAGCCAGGACCTCCATCGACGGGTCGGCGGCCAGGCGCGCCAGCAAGTCGCGGTGCTTGGCGAAGGCCCGCGCGTCGATCACCGCGCCGCCGAAGACCGACAGGTCGGCGACGTCGCCGTAGCGCAGCGCCCGCGTGGTGTCGACGAGCTGGTCACGCAGGCCGCCGTCCCAGAGTGACCGGGGGAGGTAGGCCCGGGAGACCGCGGAGCACTTCTGGCCCTGGTACTCGAACGCCCCCCGCACCAGCGCGGTGCACACCGCCGCCGGGTCGGCTGAGGAGTGCGCCACCAGGAAGTCCTTGCCGCCGGTCTCCCCCACGATGCGCGGGTAGCAGCGGTAGCGGTCCAGGTGACCAGAAATCGTGCGCCAGAGCGTCGTGAAGGTCTTCGCGGACCCGGTGAAGTGCAGTCCAGCGAAGTCCGGGTCGGCCAGGGCCACCTCGCTGACCGCCGCTCCGTCGCCAGTCACCAGGTTGATCACTCCGGGCGGCAGCCCAGCGGCCTGGAGCAGCCGCATGGTGTGGTGCGCGGCTAACTGCTGGGTGGGGGTGGGTTTCCACACCACCGTGTTGCCCATCAGCGCTGGCGCGGTGGGCAGATTCCCGGCGATCGCGGTGAAGTTGAACGGGGTGATCGCGGT
>JBOHFY010000465.1:0-3061 GCA_050699895.1 Pseudonocardiaceae bacterium | reverse complement strand
CGGCCAAGGTGGTGATCGCCATCCCATTCCACTCGGTGACGACCTTGTCGTCCCGGGCGGGCTGCGGGCGGGCGGCCCGGGTAGTGAGCAGCGCGGCGCGCACCCGCTCCCAGCGGTCGGAGTCATCGGGCTCGGCGGGGAGCTGCAGTACGGAGGTGCCATGCTCGAACGTCCCGTCCGGGCTCACCGCCAGCAGCTCCGCCGCCCACTGACCGTCAGCGGGCCCTAGCACGTCGATGAGCTGCGGCGGCGTCCACACGTAGGTGGCGCCCTCCACCCCGGCGGTGTCGGCGTCCAGCGACGCCGCGAAGCCGCCCTGCGCGGTGCCCAGCCCGTCGAGCAGGAACGTCGCTGTCTGCTCGACCACCCGCCGGGCGGTCGTCGATCCGGTCAGCCGGGTCAGGTGGGTATAGGCGCGCAGCAGCAGCGCGTTGTCGTAGAGCATTTTCTCGAAGTGCGGCACCACCCAGGCGGCATCGACGCAGTAGCGCGCGAACCCACCGGCAAGCTGGTCATACATCCCGCCCCGAGCCATCGCCTCACACGTGCGCGTGACCATAGACAGGGCCGGCTCCGATCCGGTCCGCTCATGGTGGCGGAGCAAGAACTCCAGCAGCATCGACGGCGGGAACTTCGGAGCGCCACCGAACCCACCGTGCTGGTGGTCGAACTGCGCGGCCAGCGTGTCGAGCGCGGCGGCCAGCACCTGATCGTCCACCGCGGATTCAGTCAGCGGCGCGGCCCGTTCGGCGAGCTGCTTGGCGATGCGCCTGGCCGCATCCCGAACCTGCGCACCGCGATCGGCCCAGGCCTGACGAATGGCGATAAGCATCTCGGGGAAGCCAGGCAAGCCGTTGCGGGGAGACGGCGGGAAGTAGGTACCGCAATGGAACGGCTCGCCGGTGGGAGTGAGGAAGCAGGTCATCGGCCAGCCCCCGTGGCCGGTCATAGCCTGGGTAGCCTCCATGTAGAGGGCGTCGACATCGGGGCGCTCCTCTCGGTCCACCTTGATGTTGACGAAGTTGGCGTTCATCACCGCCGCGATGTCCGCGTTCTCGAAGGACTCATGCGCCATCACGTGGCACCAGTGGCAGGCGGCGTAGCCGATGGACAGCAGCACGGGAACACCGCGCCGCGCCGCCTCGGTGAACGCCTCGTCGCACCACGGCCACCAGTCGACCGGGTTGGTGGCGTGCTGGAGAAGGTATGGACTGGTGGAACTCGCGAGCCGGTTCGCCATGTCGGCAATCCTGCCTGGCCCGCCGGCTTCGCGAAACAGCTACTCCGCGCGCGGTCCAGTACCGGGGTCCTTCTCGAAGGACTTCGGGACCCGGCGCAGGTGCTTGTTCATCGAACGCACCAGCAGCGCGACGGCCAGGAAGAAGAGCAGCAGCACCACCAAAGCGACCGGCGCGGCCTTACCGAAGTCCTCCCCCTGCCCACCAGGATCTGGCGCTGGCGCCGGGGGCGCGAGCACCCCAACACCGGCTACGGCCGAGAAACCAGTGGGCAGCACCAGGGTCATGCGCGCACCCGCTCTCGAACCCCGGAGAAAAGGTCGTCTTCGGGCAGCGTGGTGTCGACCAGCGAACGAGCCAGCTCGTACTCCTCGGTCGGCCACAGCTGCTCCTGCAGCGCGTGGGGCACCGCGAACCACCGGCTCGCCGGGTCGATCTGGGTCGCGTGTGCCCGTAGCGCTTCGTCGCGCACCGGGAAGTATTCGGCACACCGCACCTGGGTGGTCACCCGTTCCAAGATGTCCGGCAGCGCCGGGTCCCACTTCGCCAGCCACTCACCGAACGGCGACTGGGCGCCGGCCGCGAGTAGCGCGTCGTGCATCAACTGCATCCACTTGCGGGAGAAGCCGTGCAGGTAGTAAAGCTTCAGCGGCTGCCACGGCATTCCGGCGTCCGGGAAACGTTCCGGGTCACCCGCCGCGTCGAACGCGGCGACCGACACCTCGTGGCAACGGATGTGGTCAGGGTGCGGGTAGCCACCTTTCTCGTCGTAGGTCACCACCACGTGCGGCCGGAACTCGCGAATCACCCGGACCAGGTCCCTGGTGGGCACCTCCAGTGGCACCGCCGCGAAGCACCCGTCCGGCAGCGGCGGCGTCGGGTCCCCCTCGGGCATCCCGGAGTCGATGTACCCCAGCCAGCGGTGTCGCACGCCCAGAATCCGCGCCGCGTCGTCCATCTCCTGGCGGCGGACCGCGCTCATCCGCGCCGGGTGCTCGGCCAGGTCGGCGGCCTCGAACGACGGGTTCAGAACGCTGCCGCGTTCTCCGCCGGTGCAGGTAACCACCATCACGTCGTGACCCTCGGCGACGTATCGAGCCATCGTCGCCGCGCCCTTGCTCGACTCGTCGTCGGGATGCGCGTGCACCGCCATCATTCGCAGCTGCTCAGCCATGGACGTCTGCTCATCCTTCCTCCGCCGCCGGTCGGGTGAGCTACCCGGGCGAGGGGAATACTCCCCTATTGTTGTTGCTGCCGAACCGGCAGAGCCATTGAGGAGATGCAACGCTGTGGCCGCTGGCCAGCTTCCCGAGGGTCGCTACGGACGCGGGGCCCCCGGTGCCCGCCCACCCGCCGTGGCGCTAGGGCTGCTGCTCACGGTGCTCGCTGGCCTGGCGGTCGCGGTGATCGGCTACCGCAACCTCGGCCCGACGCCGATCCGGAGCGAGACACTGGGCGTCACCGTCGTGCCGGACAATGCCGTGCGGCTGCGCCTGACCGTGATCCGGGACGATCCCGCCCATCCTGCCGTGTGTATCGTCCGGGCCCGCTCCCAAGATGGGGCGGAGACTGGGCGCAAGGAGCTCTACGTGCCCCCCGCCGCTGGTCCGATTGTGCTCTCCACCGTGGTGCACACGTCCCGACCACCGGTCACCGCTGAGGTCTACGGATGTTCACAGCAGGTGCCCGCCTACTTGGCTCCCACCCCGAATTACTGACCTGAGAGCCCTACTGAGCAGGCACGATCCGGACTTCATCACCCATAAGGCCGAGGCCGAACCGGACCCCTCGTGTTACCGTGGAGGATACGCACGGCCCCGGGG
>JBOHFY010000464.1:0-5351 GCA_050699895.1 Pseudonocardiaceae bacterium | reverse complement strand
GATGCTTCCGGAGGTGGGTGTGCCCAGGCCGGCGATGAGCGAGAGCAGGGTGGATTTCCCGCATCCGGAGGCGCCGAGCAGGCAGACAAACTCACCGGGCCCGACGTCCAGGTCGATCCGGTCGAGCACCGGTGGGCGGTCACGCTCGAAGACCTGGGCAAGTTGCGTGACGCGGACGCTGGCGCTGCGCGCCGCTGTGCGTTCGCCCGCGCCCGGGGCTCGACTGGTGGGTGCTGGTTGGAGAATCCGATGTGTCATGGTCACTACTGCTTCCCGAGCCCGTCGGCCGACACGGTCGGCAGGCCCTGTTGGGTGCGGATTCGGTTGAGGATCGACAGGTCGTAGATGCCGTGCAGGTCGACCTGTTTGGTGGCCACCCCCGCCGTCACCGCGTTCTCGGCGCTGCGTTGCAGGGATGCCGCGACGGGGTCGTCGGTGACCGTCAGGTCGTGCCAGGCGCGGTCGAGCACCTCCGGCGCCAGGGGCTTGCCGGTCAGCGCGCTGATGCCGTTGTTCACGGCGGTCTCGGCCTCGGCGGAGTGCTGGGTCGCCCACTGCACCGCCTCGACATGCCCCCGCAGCAAGGCCTCGACCGTCTGCGGGTAGCGCTCCAGGAACTCGGTGCGGACGATCAGCTGCGTGGTGACGAACTGGCCGCCGGGCCACAGATCCCGCTCGTTGACCAGCACCGTGGCGCCGGCCTCCAGCACCAACCGGGACGCCCACGGCTCGGGCACCCAGGCGCCGTCGAGCTTGCCTGCCGTGAACAGCGCGAGCGTTTGCGCGTTGGTGGTGGGCGTGATGGTGACGTCCCCGCCACCCTGGATGCTGTTGCGCAAGCCGTGGCTGGTCAGCCAGGCGCGCAGCGCCACGTCCTGGGTATTGCCGAGCTCCGGGCTGGCCAGCGTCTCACCCCGCAGGTCCCGCGCGGTGGTGATGCCGCGGCGGACGACCAGCTGCGCGCCACCGGAGGTTGCTCCGGCGATGATCCGGATCGCCTTGCCATCACTGCGCGCGAAGGCGTTGATCGCCGGGTTGGAGCCGACATACGCCGCGTCGAGGCTACCGCCGAACAACGCCTCAACCTCGGCGGGACCAGCATCGAAAATCTGCGTTGTCAGCGTGGTGGTGCCGAGCTCCTTGGCGATGAAGCCCCGGTTGACGCCGATGATGGCGGCGGCGTGCGTGACATTGGCGAAGTAGCCCAGGCGCAAACTAGGCGCCGGGCCCGGCGCCGCACCGATACCGTGGTCACCGCCGCCGCACCCCGCCACCGCGAGCACGAGAGCCCAGACAGCGATCAGGGTGGCTGGAACACGTGCGACGGCGGGTCTGTGACGCATGACCGCCCTGGGACACATGACCGCTCTGGGACAAACTGGCATGACGAGCGCGTCCTCGGAGTGCGGGGGGCGCGAGGTGACGTCGCGGCGGCACGGGGCGGCGAGGCGGCGCAACCACACGCCCGGCTGATGGAGGGTCGGGCAGGATCAGGCCGGCATACAGATCATACTGCGGGTGCGCCCATAGTCGACGTGGCGGCGAGCCACGAGCTTGAGCGACAGGGCGGGCACGAAGGCCACGGTACACGAACGAGTGAACCCTGGGCTGTCATGTTTTCTGGGCTGGGGCCGGCCAGGGTTGCACCCACGGTCTGGCGGGCCAACCCTCCGCGGCGGCCATCAGCGGGCCGGCGGTGGCACCGCCCAGTGACTCCCGGATGATCCGGAAGCTGGCGCGGCGGTCCTCCGCCGACCACTCCCATTCATCATGGCATCGGACCCTGACATTGTCGGCCCACGCCGCAGTCACCTTGTCGGCCCACTCCGCAGTGGCGTCACGCGCTCCGCCCGGCGCGCACCGCGCTGAGCCACTCTCGGGCGGCAGTGAACCCGGCCTGATCCGGGCCGGGACGGGGCACCCCGGTCCGGGGGTAGGAGCCGAGGAAGCGCACCCAGGTGCACCGCCGATACAGCTCGGCCAGCGCGTCACCGACCTCGTCCTGCGCCACGTGGCCCTCGCAGTCCAGGAAGAACTGGTACTCCCCCAGCCTGGCCTTCATCGGCCGCGACTCGATCCGGGTGAGATTGATCCCGCGCAGAGCGAACTCCGCGAGCACCTCCAACAGCGCCCCAGGCCGGTCGACAGCCACCGCGACCAGTGAGGTGCGATCTGTGCCAGTGGGCGGCGGCACCGCCCCCGGGCGGCGCAACAGCAGGAAGCGGGTCTGTGCTCCGTCCTTGTCGTGCACCCCGCTGGCCAACTCGACGAGCGGGTAGCTCCGCAACGCGATCGGAGCACACACCGCAGCGTCGGCCTGGCCGTCCAGTACCGCGACCGCCGCGGCCGACGTGGAGGTAGTCAGCACCGTCGCCGCACTCGGCAGGTTCGTGCCGAGCCAGCCTCGGACCTGGGCCGCGGCGTGCGGGTGGGTAGCCACGGTGCGCACATCAGCCGAGCAGGTACCCGGACGGACCAGCACACTGAACCGGATCGGTAACACAGCCTCGGCCACCGCCAGCACCGGCTCGCCCTCAGTCATCGCGTCCAGGGTGGCCGGCACCGAACCCTCCACCGAGTTCTCCACCGGCACGCACGCCGCGTCCACCTGACAGTCCCGCAGCGCCCCGATCGCAGCGTGCACCGACACCGCGGAACGAAACTCGTCACCGGGGGCCAGCACGTGAGCCGCCTGCTCGGCGAAGGTTCCCTCAGGCCCGAGGTACGCGGTGACGGTCATGGCGCGAGCCTACGAGGGGTTGGGGAGCAGCCCTAGGCGGATCAGGTCGGTGACGGGGTCGGTCAGGGACACCGAGGCGTAGCAGGCGAACACTTCGCGGACAACTCGCGACGTATTTTCGGACAGCGCGCCGGCCTCAGCGGCCAAGGCCGCCGCATCGGTGCACCGCAGTGCCTCGCGCGCGCTGGCGCCAGACACCGCATGGGCGGTGCCGACCAGCATGTTGAGCAGCCCGTGGTGAGTCAGCCCGGTGCTCTCGTCGTGCTGGCGAACCGCATAGCGCAGCCCGGCGGTCGCCTTGAACGGCCGGCCGGTGCTGGTCGCGATGGCCAGGAAATCGGCCACCTCCGCAACGCTGGGAAAGGACTCCACGGACTTGCCGCCGCACCGTAACTTGGGCCAGCAGCCAGCCTCGGCAACCCGGCGCACGCCCTGCAACCACTCTGGCCTGCCGCGGCGTGGCTCGACCACCCGAACCACGTCGTCCGGCACGAACTCGGTGAGCTGCACCAACCACGTGGAGTCCACATCAGCTGGCGCCGGCACCTCGATCATCCGCAGATCCAGGAGCTTCGCGTTGTCCAGCGCGGTGGAGATGGCCTTGGGCAGACCACCCAGACCCGTGTCGGCAACCAGCGACAAGGCCACCGGCCGCGCGGGACGAGCCTTGCGCAACGCGCTCACCAGCGCGCCCAGCCGCGAGATCGGGCACAGCAGAAAACCGATCACCCCGGCGTAGGGCGCACGGCGGGCGGCGAGGTGCGTCTTGACCGCATCGGCCACGCTGACCCCGGACGGCGGGAACAGCGTCGCGTCATCGACCAGCCGGGCCAACAGGGGCGGGACACCTGGCGGGGCGGGGGGATGCAGATTCAGCACCGTCGACACTCGACGCACCTTAGCCCGGGTCCGCCGGGCGCCGATCACCGCGCACCCGATTCCCGCCTGAGCTCCCTACCCGGATGAGGCGGGCGACTGTCCGCGCACCTCACGGGTGACGCTGCGCTCAGCCACGAAAGACATCAACGGGATCGTGCCGGCCAGCGCCACCAGCACCATCCGCCCAGGTCGCCAGCGCACCGACGTCCCTAACATCACCGTGGTGACGAGGTAGCCCAGATAGAGAAATCCGTGCACGGGTGCGCTCCAGGCCAGCCGCCGGTCCCCGAAGCCGTAGTGCAGCACCACGGACGCCGTCAGCACGAGCAGCATCACACCGGTGGCGTAGGCGGCGATCCGGTATACGATCAACAAGGCCGCGGTGCTACCGCCGGTCCTGCTCAGCGAGCCGGGTGAGGTAGGCGTTGTACGCGGCGAGCTCATCGTCGGGGTCATCCTCCCGGGTCGGTGGGTGAGCGGGGCGTCGAGGAACCGGTGGAGTCAGCTTCTCGGTGGGCGCTGTCGCGGTGGGCACCGTCTCGGGACCCGGGAAGCCCACCTCGGGGGGGCGGTGGCGCTCCAGCCACAGGAACCGGGCCCAGGCCAGCGCCAGCACGACCGCGAACAACGGCCATTGCAGCGCATAGCCCAGGTTCTGCCAATCCCCCGAGGGGGAGCGCGCCCGGTCCCACTGCCAGCGCCCCAGCCGGACGAACACCGCACAGCACACCGCGACCAGCAGGTGCCCCACCCACCACCGCCGGGCCAGCACGAACCGCCACACGCGCTCACGATACGCGCGGTGCGGGGACGCCAAATACTCCCGGGCACTCCCGGACTCGGTGACAATGGGCAGGTACCGGAGTGCCGGAGGTGGCGGATAGCGTCAGGGGGTGAACAAGCGGGTTACGGAGGTACGGCGGTGGCTTGCCCCGTCGCGGCCGGAGCAGCCCGCAGTGGTCACCGATCCGGGGCAACGCCGAGCGCTGGTCGTCGAGATCGTCGTGGTCCTGGCGGTGACCCTGGGATTGTCCGGACTGCGCAGTCTGCTGGCGCTGCTGGACGCGCTGCTGGCTCCGGGGGCCCTGGCCGATCACTCGGTGGCGATTAACGCGCCGGTGCGCAAGAGTGCGTTGCTGGACCTCGCCTACCAGCTCACCGGGGTGATCCAGCTGCTGGCCTGGGGTGCGCTGGGCTGCTACCTGCTGTGGCGCAGCGGTATCGCACCGCGCGGTCTCGGCCTGGACCGCCGGCCGACCGGCCGGGACGCGGTGCTTGGCGCCGGGCTTGCCGCAGTGATCGGCGTACCAGGACTGGGCTGGTACTTCCTGGCCCTCGCGGCTGGCCTCAACCGCACCGTGCTGCCCTCCACGCTGGCCGACACCTGGTGGCGGGTCCCGGTACTGGTCGCCTCGGCGGTGGCCAACGCGCTGGCCGAGGAGCTGCTGGTGGTGGGATATTTAATCACCCGGTTACGCCAGCTCGGGTCAGGTGAGGGCGCCACCGTGCTCACCAGCGCGGCACTGCGCGGCAGCTACCATCTCTACCAGGGGTTTGGTGGTTTCGTGGGAAACCTGGTGATGGGCCTCATATTCGGGCGATTCTGGCAACAAACAAACCGCCTATACCCCCTCATCATCGCCCACGCCCTCATCGACGTCGTCGCCTTCACCGCCTACCCCCTCCTCCGCTAGCCCCCTCCGCATTCAGCGGGCTCAGCGGGGTTATTCGG
>JBOHFY010000463.1:0-4695 GCA_050699895.1 Pseudonocardiaceae bacterium | reverse complement strand
GCTATAGCTCGTATCGCCACTCACGGGGCGGGCGCAGCAGCTCCGCGAGCTGCCGCGCCCGGCAAGCCCAATCCCAGTCCCGCAGCATCCAGCGCCGCCCGCGCAAACCCATCGCCGCGGCACGCTCGGGATCGGCAAGCAGCGTCGCGACGGCCCTGGCCACCGCCGCCACGTCACGACCGTCCACCAGCTCACCGGTGTCGCCCGCGAGCACCGTCTCCCGCGCACCGCCAGCGTCACCAACCACCAGCGGCAAGCCGGTCGCCGAAGCTTCGAGAAACACCAGACCGAGCCCTTCGACGTCCAGCCCGTGCCCACGGGTCCGGCAGGGCATCGCGAAGACGTCGCCCGCGGTGTAGTAGGCGGGCAATTCAGACCACGGCACCTCTCCCGTGCACACCACGGCATCGGACACACCGCACGACTGCGCCAGCCGGCGCAACGCCACTCGCCCGGGCCCGTCTCCGACGAGCAACAGCGTCGCCCCTGGCACCTGGCGTCGGATCGCGGGTAACGCCCGGACCAGAGTGTCCTGCCCCTTGCGAGCCACCAGCCGGGATACGCAGAGCACTACCGGGGTGTCCCCCAGGTGGTGGCGACGCCGGATCTCCGCACGCGCGCCGGGATCTGGGCGCAACGCCGCGCAGTCCACGCCCGGTGGAAGTAGTTCCAGGGCAGCTCGGGGACCGAACGCCGAAGCGATCCGGCGGCGGGTGTACTGGCTCACGGCGGTGACCACGTCGGCATCCGCGCCGATCCGGCGAAGCGCCATTCGACCAGGGGGCAGCATCGACCAGCCCACCTCGTGTCCATGGCTACTGGCCACCACCCGTCGTACCCCGGCGCGGCGCAATGCCGGACCGAGCAGGGCCAGCGGGGCGGCCGCGCCGAACCATGCGGTGTCGCAGCACAGTTCCCGCAGCAGCCCGATGGCGCGCCGAAGTACTGGCGGTGTGGGAAGCATGAGGGGCCCAGGATGCCGGACGACCGGGAACGGCAACCGCGCATCGAAGGCCGCCGCTCCCGGCCAGTCCGGCGCGTAGACGGCGATGTCGCCCTCGGGCAGCGCCAGAGCCAGTTGATGCAGGTAAGCCTGGATGCCACCGGGCCGGGGTGGGAAGTCATTACTGACCAACAGGATCCGTGGCACCGTGGGAGGGTAGCCGTGACGTAGCCAGACGGTCGCGCCTGGTGGGCCTGGTGGGCTCAGCCGATCCGGCTCATCGCGGTGACTTGGCTCCACGGCACCATGACAACCTTCACCACGTCGCCGCTCTGTGGCGCGTTCACGTACAAGCCGCCACCGACGTAGATCCCGATGTGGCTGATCGGGGAGTACAGCGCGATGAGGTCGCCGGGCTGCAGCTGAGAGCGGCTGACACCGCGACCCATCCGCGCCTGCTGCTCGGCTGAGTGCGGCAGACCCGGCATTCCGGCCTGCGCGAAGGCCCACTTCACCAACCCTGAGCAATCGAATGTGATCGGGCCGTCGCCGCCCCAGACGTATGCCGAGCCCTGCTTGCTCAACGCGGCGCGCGCCGCCTCGACTGCGGTACCGCTGCCGACCAGGTTGATCGGGAAGTGGATATTCCCGCCAGAGATGTAGGCGGCCCGCTCCTGACGGGTCAGCTCCGCGAGGCGCTTGGTGACAACCTGGATCTGCCGGTCCATCCCGGCGCGGGAACGAGCCAAATCGCCTTCGAGCCGAGCCGCATCCCGCTCAGCTTGGTCAGCCCGCGCCGCCGCGTTGCCGGCCGACTGCTCTGCCTGCTGGGCCTGCGCGACGGCACCGGTGAGCCGGTCCAGGGCCTGCTTGCTGTCCACCGCAAGCATGTCGAGCGCCGACATCTGGTCCAGGAAGTCCTGGGGGGAGTGACTGACCAGCAGAGCCGACAGCCGGGACAGACGCGCACCCTGGAACGAGGCGTTGGTCAGCCTGTCGACTTGACCGCGGTACTGATCCTGAACAGCCCTGGCACGCTCGGCGGCGGCGGCGGCGGCGCTGACGTCAGCCCTCGCACGTCCCAGATCGGCGCGGCGGGCACTCAACTGGTCGAAGGTGTAATGCCACCTTTCAGTGAGCACTTCAGCCTGCCTATTCAACTCGGCAAGCTGCTGTGCGGCGGTGGTGACGTCTCCGGGCGATGCCGGGTCGGCGACAGCCGTCGTGGGCAGCATGGCCACCAAGGCAACCACGGTTACGGCGGCCATCGCTGCCGAGACGCTGCGCCTGACAACATCGGGCCACACAGCGCCGGGCTTGACGACACCGGGCTTCAGATGATGCGACGACACGTCGCGGCTGCTCCTCTTCCCTTGGGCGCTGCCACCCAGTTTGGGAGGCAGCCACCGCAAGGCCTCGGGAAGACTACGAAAGGCCATCGACACTGTCACCACCTATGCGCCAGCGATGGGCCAAAGTGACCGCTGGGCACGATGAACGACGCCGCAAGCCTGAGCAGTATCGCCCCCGACGATCAACTCACATGCCGCCTAGACCGCTCACCGTCAACAGTGGTCCGCTCAGCGTTCTTGCCCAGGTGGGGGCCAGTATTGGCCGCCACTGGCGGTGCCGCTAGTGTGACAACTCGATCCTGGTGGGGACGCACCAGTCGCAGGCGGGGCACCATGCCAGCTTCAGCCAAGGTGTCCAGCGCCTGTCGTTCAGTGCTATCCAACTCGACACCACCCGGCGGAGCTCCGAGCAGCACGGTGATAACGCAGTCCTGGCAGGCGCCGCCGCGTACCTCACACCGGTCGCAATCCACGATCATATCGGGCTCCGTCTCGCTCGGTCTTGCTGCTGAGCTGGTCACGAAGGACGGTAGACCTCGACACTGACAATCTCGGACGCGTGACTCTCCTGGATCACAGATTCACCAGTTACGCGGCGGACTCGAGCGAGTGGAGATCATCCGATCCGACGGATCGCGGTGACGTCATGCCACGGGACTCGGGCCACTTTGACCACATCGCCGCTCTGCGGGGCGTTAATGTAGAGCCCATTGCCCACGTAGATGCCGATGTGACTCACTGGCCAGTACAGCGCGATGAGGTCTCCCGGCAGCAGGCCTGAGAACACCGGAGTGCCCACTCTGGCCTGATCGAAGGCCACCCTCGGTAGGCCTACCCCAGCCTGATGGTAGGCCCACATGACCAGGCCTGAGCAATCGAAGGTGCCCGGCCCTTCAGCTCCCCAGATGTAGGGTGCCCCCTGCCGGGTCAGCGCGGCCCGCAGGGCCTTGATCCCGAGGGTGTCACCGACCAGGTCGATCGGGTAGTCGGTGAATCCCTCGGAGGCGTAATGGGCGAACTCGTCAGCGGTGAGCTTACCGAGGCGCTCCTGTACGAGATTGATCTGACGGCCCATCTCAAGCCTGGCCTGGGCCACATCGCCAGCTATCCGAGCGGCGTCAAGCTCAGCCACGGCCGCGCGCGTCTCAGCGTCGGTGGCAGCGAGCTCCGCCTGCCCGGCGCGGGAGACGGCCGAGGCCAACTTATCCATCGCCGCTCTGTTGCTGACCGCCAGCACGTCCAGCGCGGACATCTGATCCATGAACTGTTGTGGCGAGTCGCTGATCAGCATCGCGGTCAGACTGCTGATCCGGACGCCCTCAAAGGTGACGCTGGTCAGCCGATCCACCTGGGTACGGAACGCGCTCTGCGCCGCGCGGGCCTGGTCGGCGATGGCCGTCGCGGCTGCCGCGTCGCCATGCGCCCGGTCCGCATCGGCCTGCCGGGCCAGCAGCCGGTCCGTGGCCAGCTTCCACTGCTCGGTGATCACCTCGGCCTGACGACTCAAGGCGCGAACCTGCGCGACGGTTCCCACAGAATTGGGCGCCGCCGGGTTGGGGGCCGGGGCGGGGCCTGGATCGGCGACCGCGAGTGCTGGTGGCATGCTCAGCAGGGCAACGAAGGCCACCCCAGCCGTCACGCTCCGAAGGACGCGGTTCTGACTATGGGACACCACCCGCAGCTATCTCCCATTCTCGGACCGCAACGTCCGGATGCCCGACTTCTAGTAGCGGGAAATCAGCCCGCACATGCCGCCTAACGTCCTCTCTCGCGGTTGGGCGCGGATCTTCACTCGAACAGGGGAAGCACGCCATCCAATGAGGGGTTTCCGTGACTGGTGATTACTTTCCGCATGTAGCGCAATCGCTCTCCGGCGCGGAAAGTGTGAGACAGCCCGAGTCAGCGCGCAGTCGCCGACAGCTCAATGGTCAGCCTCGTCCAGCGCTCCAGCAGCGCCGCCGCGGCACCAGAGTCAACAGCCTGGGCCGCGCGCTGTGTCATCACTCGGAGATCGTCGACTAGATCACCGGGCGAGCCGCGGTGCGCGGCAAGCGCTGCGGCGGCGTTGAGGAGCACCGAGTCGCGAACCGGACCGAGCTCACCGGCAAGCAGGCGACGCACCGCATGGGCATTGGTCGCGGCATCCCCACCGCGCAGGTCCTCCCGGTGGGCTACTGGCACGCCCAGCGCAGCCGGGTCCACCTGATCACGCCGCACCGTGGCACCGTCGACTACCCACACCGAGGTGGTGGTCGTGGTGGTGATCTCGTCGAGCCCATCGTCGCCGCGTACCACCAGTGCGCTGACTCCACGGTCGGCGAGCACCTGGGCCATCACCGGGGCCATCCGCGGATCCGCGCAACCCACCAGCCCAGCATCCGGCTGCGCGGGATTGATCAG
>JBOHFY010000462.1:0-3829 GCA_050699895.1 Pseudonocardiaceae bacterium | reverse complement strand
GTGCACGCCGGCCCCGGCGAGTGCCCGCACCTCGGCGCGCCACTGTGCCGGGCGGCGGTGGCGGGCGGGGAGCTGGTGTGCCGCTGGCACGGCCTGGCGATCGGGGCCCGCGGGGTGCCGGGGTGGGACCCGTTCCCCGCGCACGACGACGGGGTGCTGGCCTGGGTGCGGCTGGACTCCGTCGGCGGGGAGGATCCGCTGCCCGCGCCGGTGCTGCCCCGCCGGCCTGACGCCGAGACCAGCATCGACGCGGTATACACCGGGATCGGGCGCTGCGAGCCGGAGGACGTGGTCGCCAACCGGCTCGACCCGTGGCACGGCAGCTGGTTTCACCCATATTCTTTCGTTGGCCTGCGGGTGGTCGAGGAACCTGATGAGCGCGCCGACCGGTTTGTCGTCGAAGTGGCCTTCCGGCTCACCCGACGGATCGGGGTCCCGGTACGCGCCGCGTTCAGTTGCCCCGAACCCCGGACGGTGGTGATGGACATCCTGGAAGGGGAGGGCGCCGGCAGTGTCGTCGAGACACACGCCGTTCCGCTGGGCGTTGACGACGCCGGCCAGCCCCGCACCGCGGTGATCGAGGCCACTATCGCCAGCTCATCGCGCCAGGGGTTCGCGCTCGCCCAGCGCGCGGCACCGGTGATGCGCCCGGCGATGCGCTGGGCCGCCGCCCGGCTGTGGCGTGACGACCTGGCCTACGCCCAGCGCCGCTACGACCTCCGCACCACCGGCCGCTGGCCAGGCTGATCCCAGCTCAATCCTTGCGGTGAGCGCGGAGGGCCTGCGATGAAAGATGCGGGCAGGGCCCTAGGCCGCCGGTGGATTGTGGCGACTGAGATGCTGCGCGTCATGGTGCGGTCACGGCGGGTGTTTTTGAGCCATACGTCGGAGTTGCGGCGGTTGCCGGTGGGTCGGTCGTTCGTGGCTGCGGCGGAGGGTGCGGTGTCTCGGGCGGGGGATGCCATCAGTGATATGGCGTACTTCACCGCGCGGAACCTGACGCCCGCGCAGGTGTGTCGTGAGGCGGTGCGGGCCGCCGATGTGTATGTGGCCATCATCGGGTTTCGGTACGGTTCTCCGGTCCGGGACCTGCCGGAGCTGTCCTACACGGAGTTGGAGTTTCAGGCTGCTGGCGAAGGTGGTTTACCCCGGCTGGTGTTCCTGTTGGGAGAGGACACCGCAGGCACGCAGGATCTGTTCAGGGACGCTGAACACGGCCACCGGCAGGCCGCGTTTCGGTCCCGGCTGGGCGAGAGCGGGCTGACTACCGCGACTGTTGTCACGCCGGAAGGGCTGAGCGAGGCACTGTTTCAGGCGCTGGTGGAGTTGCCCCGCGCCGGGTCGGAGCGCGCTGTGGTGGGGCGGGTATGGAACGTGCCCGCCCGCAGCCCGGTGTTCACCGGACGCGGTGAGCTGCTCACCGCGCTGTGGGCCGCGTTGAAGGACGGGCGCTCGACGGCGGTGGTGCAGGCCCTGCACGGGATGGGGGGGATCGGGAAGACCGCGCTGGCCATTGAGTACGCCCACCGGCACGGGACCGAGTACGACGTGGTGTGGTGGATCCCGGCGGAAGAACCAGTGCTGGTGGCCGATCGGCTGGCCGAGCTGGCCCACGCCCTGGGTTTGGCCACCGGTACAGATCCGGTGACGGTGGCGGTGGCTCGGTTGTTGGGGACGTTGCGGGATCGGGATCGGTGGCTACTGATCTTTGACAACGCCGAGGATCCCGCGGCGCTGGCCGGGTATCTGCCTGGGGGTGGTGGGCAGGTGGTGATCACCTCCCGGAACCCCGGCTGGCACGAGGTGGCTACCCCGGTGGGAGTGGATGTGTTCGACCGGGGCGAGTCGATCACGCTATTGCGCCGTCGCGCCCCGCAGCTGACCGAGGATGACGCGGGTCGGGTCGCGGCGGCCTTGGGGGATCTGCCGCTGGCGCTGGCCCAGGCCGCCGCGCACCTGGCCGACACCGCTACCCCCGTGCAGGACTACCTCACCTTGCTCGCTGAGCGGACCAAGGAGCTGCTGGCCCAAGGCACTCTTGCGACCTACCCGGTGTCGTTGGCCGCCAGCACTCAGATCGCCCTTGACCGGCTGGCTGCCCAGTCCCCGGCTGCGCTGGTGCTGCTCACTCTGGCCGCTTACTTGGCACCGGAGCCGATTCCGCTGACCCTGTTCACCACCCACGCCGCCCAGCTGCCCGATTCACTCGGGACAGTGGCCGGGGATCCGCTGGCGTTCACCGTGTTGACCCAGCTGTTGCGCCAGCACGGGCTGAGTCGCGTCGAGTCCGCGACCTTGGAGCTGCATCGGCTGCTCGCCGCGATCCTGCGCACTCAGCCCCAACAGCAACCCGACCTGCCCACCCTGGCGGTTCGGCTGCTGCGTGCCACAGTTCCGGACGACCCGTGGGACAACCCGCCGGCCTGGCCGGTCTGGCGCCAGCTCCTGCCGCACGTGCTGGCCGCCACCGACTCTCACCGCACCTTCACTGGGGTCGAGGAAGTCGCCTGGCTACTCGACCGCGCCGCCATGTATCTGCACACCCGGGGGGAACCCGGCCCCGCCCGACCGCTGTTCGAACGCGCTCTGGACCTGCGCCGCTCCAGGCTGGGCGACGACCACCCCGACACGCTTGAATCGGTCAACAACCTCGCCCACGATCTGTGGTTGCTAGGGCACTATGAGCAGGGCCGCCAGCTCGCTGAGGACACCCTCACCCGCATGCGCCGGGTGCTGGGCGACGACCACCGTCACACCCTGGAATCGGCCCATAGTCTCTCCCTCAACTTGTGGGCGCTGGGGCACCACGAGCGGGCCCGCCAGCTCGGCGAGGACACCCTCACCCGCATGCGCCGGGTGCTGGGCGACGACCACCCCCAGACCCTGGAATCGGCTAACAACCTCACCCTCGCTCTGTGGGCGCTGGGGCACTATGAGGCAGCCCGCCAGCTCGGCGATGATACCCTCACCCGCTGCCGCCGGGTCCTGGGCGACGACCACCCCACCACCCTGTACTCGGCCGCCTACCTCGCCATCTACCTGTGGGAGCTGGGGCAGTACGAGCGGGCCCGCCAGCTCGGCGAGGACACCCTCACCCGCTGCCGCCGGGTCCTAGGTGACGACCACCCCCACACCCTGGTCTCGACCTACAGCGTCGGCTCCACCCTGCGGGAGTTGGGGCACTACGAGCAGGGCCACCAGCTCGCCGAAGACAGCCTCACCCGCTGCCGCCGGGTCCTGGGTGACGACCACCTCTACACCCTGATTGCGACCTACAGCCTTGCCGCCGCCTTGCGGGAGCTGGGGCACTACGAGCGGGCCCGCCAGCTCGGCGAGGACACCCTCACCCGCTGCCGCCGGGTCCTGGGTGACGAGCACCCCGAGACCCTGCGCTCGGCCACCCACCTCGCCGCCGCCCTGCGGGAACTGGGGCACTACGAGCGGGCCCGCCAGCTCGGCGAGGACACCCTCACCCGCTTGCGCCGGGTGCTGGGCGAGGATCACCCTCATACCCTGCGAGCGGCCCACAGTCTCGCCGCTGCGCTGGCTCTTGATGCGGACGGCAAGCCTTGACGTCGTCCCCTGGCAGGTGTTCCCGGTTCGAAGGAGACATCATGAAGGTCAGCGTCGAGCTGGGCGATGACGTCCTGAGCGTGGTCGATGAGCTGGCTAGACGAAGCGGCCGGCCGCGTGATTCGATCATCGCCGAAGCGGTCCGCCAGCAAGCAGTACGCCAGCAGATGGCTTCAGCTGTGCTCGCAGATCTGCTTGTGGGTCGCGACGACGGACTCTCCGACGACGACGCTGAAGCCGTCGCGCAGGCTGAGCG